>NZ_BDIR01000015.1 GCF_001895145.1 Arcobacter sp. LA11
GCATAGCTGGGTTTTGAAACTCTGCTATTACTTCTCTCATAATATGAATTGATTCTGCCTCTAACTGTTTTAAATGCGTTAGTCTTTCTTGACTTATTTTCATTTTATTTCTTCTCTTTTTCAATTTCAATTAACAACAAACCAAGGATTAAGTAACTTCTCTTTATTATAAACTATAGGGTTAATATTGTTTTTATTATCAACCTGATAAGTCATTTTACCACTTTCCCTAACTATTGCATCAGCTGCTGCAGTATCCCATTCCATAGTAGGAGCAAGCCTTGGATAAATGTCAGCTATTCCTTCTGCTACCAAACAAAGTTTTAGACTTGAGCCTTTAGATATTTGTTGAATTTCTTTTGTCTCTAAATTATCAATGAATTTTTGTGTTTCATTAGATAAATGAGATTTTGAAGCTACAACTGATAGTTTTTCTTTTGGATTAGAATTAATTTGTAAAGGAAGTTTTTCATTATTCTTAAAAGCTCCCTCATTTTGTTTAGCATAATATATATTATTTAAAACCGGAGCATAAACAACTCCTAGAACTGGTATACTATTATGAATTAATGCAATGTTAACTGTAAATTCTCCATTCTTATTTATAAACTCTTTTGTTCCATCTATTGGATCTATACAAAAGTAATATTCCCAATTTTTTCTAATACTATAATCTATTTGTTTATTTTCTTCACTCATTAATGGTATTTTTGGATATAAGAAAGTTAAAGCTTCACAAATTATCTCATTAGACTTTGTATCTGCTTCAGTAAGAGGTGATTTATCATCTTTATAATCTATTCTAAAATCTTTATTATATATTTCAAGAATAGCATTGCCTGCTTTTATAGCTATATTTTTAATATCTTCTATATTAATATTTTTAAATTGCATAATCGTTTTCAGTTCCTTTTATATAACCATATTTCATAAGATAACTTATTATTTTATCCACACTTTGATTAATATCTAATTCATCTGTTTTTATCTCTATATGAGGTTCCTTAGGAGCTTCATAAGGAGAATCAATTCCTGTAAAATTTTTTATATCACCATTTCTTGCTTTTTCATATAAACCTTTTGGGTCTCTATTTTCACAGACTTCAAGAGGAGTATTTACAAATACTTCTATAAATTCATCATATTTAACTAAAGATTTTGCAATTTGTCTATCAGATTTAAAAGGAGAGATAAAAGCCGTAAGGGCAATAATACCTGCATCTACAAATAGTTTTGCAACTTCTCCTATTCTTCTAATATTTTCAACTCTATCTACTTCAGAAAATCCTAAATCTTTATTTAATCCATGTCTAATATTATCTCCATCAAGAAGGCATGTTTTTATTCCTTTTTTAAATAGTTCCATTTCTATTGCATTTGCCAAAGTTGATTTTCCAGAACCTGAAAGCCCTGTAAACCAAATAATACAAGGTCTTTGATTCAAAAGTATTTCACGCTTTTTTTTTGTTATGTTTTGACTATGCCATATTATATCTTCATTTATTTGATATTTTTTTTTCATTTACTATCTTTCAACTTATTTTTTAAAATAACCTTACCAGTTTCAACTCCAGGTTGATTATAAGTATTAATTTGTACGAATTTTCCTACGCTTGATGTAAGCAATTGAAATGTGTACATTAGTTTTCCAATATTATACTCATTTACTCTTTCTATTGTAATTACATCACTTGGTATATCTTTTAGCTGTTCAATTGCCTTGATAGTTGCGTCAGCCTGGTAATTTATTAAATCTTTAAATTTAATATTATTTATATAATCAAATTCATCTAAAAACTTTAGTGGAATATTAGGTATTTTTGTATCTTCTTCAAAATCTTCTACTTTTATAAAGGTCACTGTTTTATCTCTTTTGCCTTCCATAATTAATTGTAAAAAAGAATGTTGATCTACAGGGCCTAATATTCCTACGGGAGTTAAAGATTGCCTAGTGCCATTTACATTTAATTTTCCTAAACTTTCACCCCATAATTGAATATACCATTTATTAAAGCCTTCTAAAAGTGAAGAATAAGAGAAAACTACATTAATATTAAATCTATTTTTGTTTTCTACTAAAAACCTTGCTTTATTTAAAATATGTAAATAATACTCTTTTTTTTCAAAGAAAGAAGAATCTACTTCTTTACAACCACAAAGCAACTCATCTATATCAATACCTAAAATTGAAAGAGGAACTAACCCAACTGTACTAAATACAGAAAATCTTCCACCTACATTTTTAGGAATTTCAAATATTTTCATTTTATGAGTAATGGCATAATCATTTAATTTTGAACTATTTTCAGTAATACATACACAATTTGAGTTATCAATTTTTATTAAAGAATGTAAATATTTGAATATAGAGATAGTCTCAATAGTTGACCCTGATTTTGAGATTACAATATATAAAGCATCATCTAAATCAATTTTTGAAATTCTTTTTTTTATATCTAAGGGATCTGTTGACTCTAGAAAATGTAGTTTTTTCCCATTTTGTTTATGTCTTAAGAAATTGTGAATTGCATATGTTCCTAAGGAACTTCCTCCTATACCAATTACTACTATATGTTGTTGTTTTACAGTTTTTGCAAATTCTTTTATCTCTGTAATATCTTGATACGGAAGGTTATAATATCCTATATCCTTTTTTTCATCTACTATTTTTTCAAAAATTTCATCATTTGATTTTATTTCATAGAAATTTTTACTATATTGCATGATTTATTTAATTTCTTTTTCATAAAAATAATTTGTTGCATTTACAAATCCATCAATAGAGCCACAATCGAATCTTTGACCATCAAATTTATACGCTAGAACCATACTTTTTTTTGATTGTTCTAATAAAGCATCTGTTATTTGTATCTCTCCACCTTTTCCAGGTTTTGTTTTTCTAATAATATCAAAAATATCTGGAGTTAAGAGATATCTTCCAATTATTGCTAAATTTGAAGGAGCATTTTTTGGTTCTGGTTTCTCTACCATATCAGATATCATATATACATTTTTAGATATCTCTTCACCTACTATTACACCATATTTATTTGTTTGATCTTTTGGAACTTCTTCTATTGCTATAATTGGGCATTGATACTTTTTATATAATTCAATCATTTGGGAAAGTACACCTTTGGGAGCATCACACAAATCATCTGCAAGAACTACTGCAAAAGCTTCATTTCCAATTAAAGTTTCACCTGAAAGAATAGCATGACCTAATCCTTTCATTTCTATTTGTCTTGTATAAGAGAAAGTACATTTAGTAATTACATCTCTAATCTCTGTTAAATAATGTTCTTTACTAGTTCCTTTTATTTGATGTTCTAATTCATAAGAGATATCAAAGTGATCTTCAATAGCTCTTTTACCACGACCTGTCACTATCGCCATAGTATCTATTCCTGCAGCTAATGCTTCTTCTACACCATATTGAATTAAAGGTTTTGTAAGTATGGGTAACATCTCTTTAGGGGTCGCTTTTGTCGCAGGCAAGAACCTAGTTCCATAGCCTGCTGCGGGAAATAAACATTTTTTTATCATTTTACTTTTCTTCTTTTTTTAAGTTCTGAATGAAATTTATAAAAAACACTAAAAATATAGATAAAATTAATCCAGCTATAAATGAAACTAATATAATAAGTTTTTTCTTTGGTTTTATTGGGCTATCATTTACAATAATTTCACCTACTATTTCAGAATTCTTTATACTACCATCTACTAATTTATTTTCTAATTGTTTTATTTTTTCTTTTAAATTTGAAATTTTATTAACTAAATTAATTTCAAGTTCTACTTTTAGTTTATTCAATAATTCTTGAATTATATTTTGTTTTTTTATCTCTAGTTCTTTTAATGTAATATCTTTTAAGTTTTTAATTTTTATTTCAATGTCTGTTAAATCTGAATTTAAAATAGTTTCTTTTTTAGTGTTTAAATCCTCTATCTTATTTTGTAAATTTAATACTAGGTTTTGTGTATTTAAAAGTTGCATAGACATCAACATATTTTGTGTATCATTATCTGAATTAATAGTTGAAATTTTTTTTATACTTTCCTCATATTCTTTCAATTTTGAATTATTAAATTTTAATTTGTTTTCAATAGAATTAAGTATAGTAGTCTTAAAAAAAGCCATTTCATTATATAAGTTAGGTAATTTTTGTTCTTTTATTAATCTAATTTCCCTATCAATATTTGCTATAGTTTGAGTTTTAACTTTTTTGATTTGAAATTCTAAATTTGTTTTTTCAATTCTTTCAAAATAATAAATTTCTTTTTTGATATTTTTAATACTAAGTTTTGTTTTATAGATTTCTTGATTAATTTTTTGTTTATATTCATTTTTTATAAATTCAATAACTTCCTTATTCTTTTTTATTGCTATTTCATTATCTCTCCCCTCAGTTATTATTTCTAAAAAATTTTCAACTTTTTTCACTGTTTTAATATCTTTTACTAAAATATCACTTTGAAGATTTTTATTATCAACATTAAAAATAATACGTAATTTTTTTTCTATAATTTTACTATCATCTAAAAGTTTGTTATCAATATATCCTATTCTAACTACTGATTTCACTTGATACACTGGAGGTTTAAATAATACATAAATCATTGATAATAATACTATTAAAAATGTGACTATTAGAATAAACTTTTTCTTAGGAAGTATTATATTAACCAATTTTCTTAAGTCTATTTCATCTTCTTGTATATATTGTTCTTTCGACAAGTTATTCCTTACTTTTTAGATTTTATTATACATAAAAATATCTAAATGAATTATGAATTATAATCTTTCATCAACAATATCTTCCTTCCACAAAGATTTCACATCAAAAATAACTTGATTCTCTTTTTTTATAATATCAATCATCTTAAACTCATCATGCCCAACGGCTAAGATAATTGAGTTATATTGCTCTAAAGTATATTTATCTAATAAATCAATATTATATTCTAATTTAACTTCTTCTTTTTTTGCCCAAGGATCATATACATCAATTGTACAACCATATTCGTTTAGTTCTTTAATAATATCAATAACTCTTGTATTTCTAATATCAGGACAATTTTCTTTAAAAGTAAGTCCTAAAATTAAAACCTTTGAATCTTTAATTGCAAGACCTTTTTTTATCATTAACTTAACTACTCTTTCTGCAATATATTTACCCATACCACTATTTATCTGTCTTGCACCTAAAATCAGATTTGGTTTATAACCCAACTCTTGTGCTTTATATGTTAAATAATATGGATCCACACCAATACAATGTCCTCCAACTAATCCAGGTTTTAATTTAATAAAATTCCACTTTGTTGAAGCAGCTTCAATTACATCATTTGTATCTATACCCATGGTATTAAAGATTAATGCTAATTCATTAATAAGAGCAATATTTACATCTCTTTGTGTATTCTCTATTACCTTTGCTGCTTCAGCTACTTTTATTGAGCTTGCCTTATGCGTTCCAGCAGTAATTATTGAGCGATATAATTCATCTACAATATTAGCAATTAAAGGCGTAGAACCAGACGTAATTTTTAATATTTTTGTTAGTGTATGCTCTTTATCCCCAGGATTTATCCTTTCAGGAGAGTAGCCACAAAAGAAATCTTCATTAAACTTCATCTTTGATTCTTTTTCAAGCTCAGGTACACATACTTCTTCTGTTACACCAGGGTAAACAGTAGATTCATAGATTACAATATCATCTTTTTTAATAACTTTACCTAACATCTGAGAAGATTTAACTAATGGAGTTAAATCTGGTCTATTTGAACTATCTATTGGAGTAGGTACTGTTACAATATAAATATTTGAATCTTTTATATCTTCTAAGTTTTCTGAATATTTTAAACAATCTTTTACTTCATTTAATTGATTTTCATCTAATTCTAATGTTCTATCAAATCCATTTTTTAACTCCTCGACTCTAACTTTATTGATATCAAAGCCTACTACCTCTTTATTTTTTTTTGCAAAAGCATGGGCTAAAGGAAGTCCTACATAACCTAAACCTATTATACAAATTTTATAATTCATTTCTTTCCCCCATAAAATTCTTTATACCATTTTACAAATTCATTTATTCCATTTTTTAAATTTGTATTTGGTTTATAATCAAAATCATTGATTAATCCACGTGTATCTGCATAAGTAGATTTCACATCACCTGCTTGCATATGCATCATTATCTTTTCTGCTTCTATCCCAAATGAAGACTCTAATGTTCCTATAAAATCTAAAAGTTGTACGGGAGCATTATTTCCAATATTATATACACTAAACGGTGCAGAAGAAATAGCTGGATTTGGGTTGTTTTCATCAAAGTCAATACTCTGTTTTGCAGGATTATCTATTACTTTTATTATTCCATTAACAATATCACCAACATATGTGAAGTCTCTACTCATATCACCATGATTAAATACTTTAATAGGTCTGTCATTTAATATTGCATCAGCAAAAAGCATTGGAGCCATATCAGGACGCCCCCAAGGACCATAAACAGTAAAAAACCTAAGACCTGTAGTTGAGATATCATAAAGATGGGAATATGTATGAGCCATCATCTCATTTGATTTCTTTGTAGCTGCATATAATGATATTGGGTGATCAGTATGATCACTTGTTTTGAAAGGTTGTGATTTGTTTAACCCATAAACAGATGAAGATGACGCATATGCTAAGTTTTTAACATCATTATGTCTACAAGCTTCAAGTATATTCATAAAGCCAACTACATTTGATTGGATATAGGCATGAGGATTCTCTAAGGAGTATCGAACTCCTGCTTGGGCTGCTAAGTTACATACAGCATCAAATTTTTCTTTTTCAAAGAGGGCATTTATCTCACTTGTATTTGCCAAATCCATTTTAATAAATTTATGGCTTGAATATTTAGCTGAAGAGACAAGTTTATTACTATTTATACTCTCTCTTTGTATCCCAAGCTCTTCTAGTCTTGCATATTTTAAGTTTACATCATAGTAATCATTAATATTATCAATTCCAATTACTTCATTACCTCGTTCAAGTAACTTTTGAGCTAAATGAAAACCAATAAACCCTGCTGTTCCTGTTATTAATATCTTCAATTCATTTCTCTCAACTATCACTATTAAAGATATCTCTAGTATACACTTTACTTTCAACATCAAGTAAGTTTTCTGATAATCTATTTGCAACAATTACATCACTTATCTTTTTAAACTCATCTAAATCTTTTATAACTTTTGAATGGAAGAACTCATCATCTTCAAGTACAGGTTCATAAATAACTACTTCTATTCCTTTAGCTTTAATTCTTTTCATTATTCCTTGGATTGCAGAGCTTCTAAAATTATCACTTCCCGTTTTCATTACAAGCCTATAAACACCAACTACTTTTGGATTTTTAGAAACTATTGAATCAGCTATAAAATCTTTTCTCGTTGTATTTGCATTTACAATTGCTTCAATCATATTTGAAGGTACATCTTTATAATTTGCTAAAAGTTGTTTTGTATCTTTTGGTAAGCAATATCCCCCATAACCAAAAGAAGGATTGTTATAATGAGACCCTATTCTAGGATCTAAACCTATTCCTTCTATTATCTGTCTTGTATCAAGATTATGAGATTGAGCATAAGAATCTAATTCGTTAAAATATGCAACCCTCATAGCAAGATATGTATTTGAGAATAGTTTCACTGCTTCGGCTTCAGTTGAGTCAGTAAAAAGAATATCTATATCACTTTTTATCGCACCTTCAGCTAAAAGATTAGCAAAAACCTCTGCACGTCTTGACTTTTCACCAACAATAATTCTTGAGGGGTATAAATTATCAAATAAGGCTTTTCCTTCTCTTAAAAACTCTGGAGAAAAAATTATATTAGCAGTATTGAACTCTTCATTTATTTTTTTTGTATACCCCACAGGAATAGTACTTTTTATTATCATCGTTGTGCTAGAATTTATTTCTAATACATCTTTTATAACATATTCAATTGATTTTGTATTAAAATAATTTGTTTCTGGATCATAATCGGTTGGTGTTGAAATAATTACATAATCTGCGTTTTCATAAGCTTCTTTTTTATCTAAAGTAGCTCTAAAGTTTAACTTTTCATTTTTTAAATACTCTTGTATTTCTTCATCTTCAATTGGAGATATTCTTTTGTTTAATAACTCTACTTTTTCAGGAATAATATCTAATGCGACTACTTCATTATTTTGAGATAGTAATATTCCATTAGAGAGTCCTACATATCCGGTTCCAGCTATTGCTATTTTCATATTACCCCTTTTTTCTAAACGCGTATTTTAACAAAAACTGGCTAAATAGTTATTTACTTATATATTTCTACTCTATTTTTTTTAACCATTGCTTCTAAAAATATAAAATCTTCCTCAGAATCAATATTTATATTTTGAGACATTTTATATGGAATAGTTTTTTCAGGTAAGAAAGTCTTTTCATCTAATATTACATCTACTTTTGTCACATATATTGCGCCATTTAAAGCATAAATCTTAGGTAAGGACTGTCTTGGTACCTCTGAAGTTGTACCTTCTATAAAAGGTTTTACAAAACCTTTTTCATTAGTAGTTTTTAATTTATAAGGATGTGGTTCTTCAAATTCACAAACTGAAACAGATGCATCTACACTATTTTTTTCAAGTATTTCTATCATCTTTTTAATATCTTCAGGTTTTCGAATAGGAGATGTTGGCTGTAATAAAACTAGGTAATCATATTTTTTCTCAAGTTTATTTAATATATCTATTATTACATCAATACTCTTAGCCGTATCCGTTGCAAATTCTTTAGGTCTTAAACCTAAGGAATTTGCACCTGCTTTTATAGCAATATTTTCATACTCAACACAATCAGTAGAAACATATACATCATCAACTACTTCACAATTTTTCCCAACATTTACAGCTAATTCTAAAAGAGTTTTTCCTTCTATTTTTGCAATATTTTTATTTGGAAAACCTTTTGAACCACATCTTGCAGGAACAACAGCTAATACTCTCATATTTTTCCCTAATATGTTATTGTTTTATGAAATTTTAATTCACATGAAGCAAGTGCATTTGCAATCTTTTCACCTGCATATCCATCACCATATATAAACTCAGAGTCGTAATGCCCATGTTCAATATGTTCATTGATTGCATTCTTTATATCACTTTTTTCATAATTACAATCAATAACACTGTGAGCTCTTTGTCTTCCATGTTGTCTTGTACCTATATTTACAACAGGAATTCCTAAAAATGCAGATTCTCGGATACCAACACTTGAGTTTCCTATTAAGCATTTTGAATTTTTAATAAGTCTTAAAAAATCTTGAGGAACCATATTTTTAAAAAAATGAATATTTGAAGTTCTATGTTTTTCTCTAAATACTCTTATTCCCTTAGATGTTCCATCACTTCCAGCATCAACATTTGGCCAAAACCAAAAAGTAGGAATATTTAGTTCATGTATTGCTTCCAGAGTAGTTACAATATGTTCTCTTGAGTTATCAAACTCTGTTGTAACAGGATGTTGCATTACAACAATATATCCATCTTTCCAAGCAATTTCTTCTCCTACACCACCATATTTTACAAGTGGATTAAAATCTAAATCTGGTTTATTTAAAACTTCTCTTGCTAAATCCATAGATGGACAACCAGTATTTATAACCATAGAATCCATCTCACCCATTTTTAGAACTCTATTTCTTGCATCATCACTAGCTACTAAATGAATATCAGCTAACTTTGTATTTGCATGTCTAACTTTTTCATCAATATTTCCAGTAACTTCTCCACCTTGTATATGTGCTAATGGAATATTTTGATAACTTGCAGCAATTGATGTGGCTATAGTTTCAAATCTATCTGCTATTGTTACTACAACATCTGGTTTTAAATTATTAAAAGCAGTAGAAAGTTCCATAATAGCAATTCCAGTAGTTTTTGCCATTGCAGTTGGGGTTTCACCTTCTAAAATATTATAAATTTTTTCTACAACTTCAAAGCCATCATTCTCTATAACCTTTGCTGCATTTCCATATCTATCTAAAAGAGCAGAACCTGCTAATACTAATTGTAATTCTAAATCAGGATGATTTTTTATTGCTTGTAATGCTGTTTTTACTCTTGCATAACTTGGTCTTGCAGTGACTACTACACAAATTTTTCTTTTATTCATTTATATCATCCTTCGTCAAAAAGTCCCATTTTTTCATATCTTTATTAATTTTTTCACCTATTACTTCTTTATAATCTTTTGCACTAATTCCATATCCAAATGGTTTTTTAGCTTCTAAATCTTCAAAAGTTAAGATATCTCCAATTTTTAAGTCTTTATTAATAGCCAATGATTTTTCAAATATACTTTTTAATTCTTTAAATTTACTATTATCACTTTTATCTATTTTATTATCTAAAGCAGTTTCTGTAAACCTAACTGCTTTTACTAGTTGTTTAGTCTCATCTATAGTAAGAGAAGACTTGCTATCTGGACCAAACATTTCTTTATTGAAAACTACATGAAATTCTAAAATTTCTGCACCAAGTGAAACAGCAGCAACTGATGGATAAATAGTACTTGAGTGATCAGATAATCCTATAGGTAAAGAGTATCTGTCTTTTAATTCTTTTATTACATTTAATCCTATATCCTCTGCTTGAGTAGGATATTTTGTTGTACATTGTAAAAGAGACACTTTATTATTAAACGTTTTTAAAAAATTTACCGTATCATCTAACTCAGAATAATTACTCATACCACTTGAGAGGATAATCTCTTTTCCTGTTTTTGCAATTTTTTCAAGCATAAGAAAATTGCTCACTTCCCCTGAACCAATTTTATATTTTTCAACTCCAATTTCCTCAAGCCAATCAACAGCCATATTTGAAAATGGTGAACTTATAAACTCTAAACCTACCTCATCACAATGTTTTTTAATACCTTTCCATTGTTCTAAAGTAAACTCCATACGTTTCCAATAATTATATCTTGTATCGTCCTCATAAGAGAATTTAACTCTAAAAGGTTCATATTCACTACTCTCTGCTTCAGCAATATGTGTTTGAAATTTAACGGCATCTACACCAGTATCAGCAAGGGCATCAATATAAGAATGAAGAATACCTAAGCTACCTTCATGAGCTTGTCCAATCTCTGCTATTATATATACTTTATTACTCATTATAAACCTTCTTTTAATTCTAATTTATTAATTTCTTTTAAAACATCATTAGATAAAACTAACTTCATACAATCATGATGGCCTAAAGGACATACCCTTTTCATACAAGGGGCACAATCTAAACCTTTTGTTACTATTACACCATTAGGATTATTCCATTGATTTGTTTCAGTAAACCTAGTTGGCCCAAAAATCGTAATAGTAGGTACTTTATACGCTGCAGCTATATGCATAGGACCAGAATCATTGGTAACAAATAAGTCAAGTCCTGCTATTTTTTCTATTAATTCAGGGAGACTAGTCTTTCCTGCTATATTTTGATAGTTTGTAATCTTATTTTCTTTTAGTATATTCTCTATATCATTAGCAATATCTGTTTCAGAGGGTCCTCCAAAAATAACTATATCGTAAGTCTTTGATATTTCAATTGCTACTTTTGCAAACTCTTCAGGATACCACCTTTTCGCACTTCCATATGTAGCCCCAGGATTAATTCCCATTGTTTTTTTCTTATATTCAAAAGGAGTTAAATAAAGTTTTAAATCTCCAGTATCCAAATCTATACCTAAACTTCTATTTATAAAATCATTATATCTAATAGCTTGATGTATCTCTTCTTTAACAAACCTTTTATATGAAAACTTTTTCTTTGCATTTATAAAAAACATCATAAATTTTGATGATAAACTTTTTCTAAAAGATACAGCAATATCAACTTTTCCTATATTTTTCGCAAGTTTAATTAAATTTAGGTATCGATTTCCACTTTTTTTACTATTATCAACTATAATTCTTTCTATATTTTCAACTTTCTCAAAAGCTTGGGTTGATACAAAAGAACCTAACATTATAATTTTTGCATCTGGATATTTTTTTATAATATTTTCAATAGCTGGTGTTGTCATAATAGCATCACCAAGCCAAGTAGGTATTTCAATAAATATCTTCTTAACCATTTATCATCTCTTTATAAGCCTCAAAAGCTGGCATTTTTCTTAACTTCCCTTCTCTATTATCAACTAATCCATAACCAGGAGCAATTAGCTGATGCCAATAAACCCGTTTTATTTTTTTTGTATCTTTTACTATTTTATGATATTCCAACATAAATTTTTTATAATCTTCTTCACTTACACACTCATGTTCACTTGTAGGAGCATATGGAGAAGTATTTGATATTGGCCAATTTACTTCTGTAATATAAATTTCATTTGAAACTTTCCATGACATTTTTGTTAATGAATATAATAAATCAATTTTGTTTTTTGTATCAAAAAACTTATATTGAGTATTATATGGACTTCCTCTTCTATCTACATAAAGTAAACTTGAATGCTTATCATATTTAATATCTTCAAAATTGAATAAAGCCCTAGCAGTATAATAGTATTCAAAATCTATGACACTAGGACCAATTAATTTTAAATTTGGGAAAAACTCATTTCTTATATTTTGTACTATTTTATAAAAACTCAGATATTCACTTATACTAAAAAAGCCCCATTTTGCTCTATTTATTGTTGTTCCTATTTGATACTCTTCAACAAAAGAAGAAAATTTTTCAAATATAAGATTTACATTTTTTTCTAATTCTTTCTTGTTTTCTATATGTTTTCTATCTTGAATAATATTTAAAAGAATATTTATATCTTTATCTTGTTCAATAAATTTTTTTGAAAAGTCAACATACTCATCAATCTTTTCTATTTCCCAAAGAGGCATTCTTACAATCAAATACTTAATACCTAACTCTTCTATTAATTTATATTGTTCTTCACCTTTATCAAAATTTACTCCAATACCATATTCTAGTTCTGTGTTACTTTTAAATAGTTTCATCAAAATAATTGATATAGGTAAAACTACAATAGATGTAAAAAAAAGTTTAATATAGTCAAACACATGTTTTTTTCTCATAGATTTTTTATATTTTTTATCTCTTATTACATGTGGTTGATCTGAATAGTAATCCCAAATAAACGGATTTTTTTTCAATTAATATCCCTTGTCTTTTTAGAAATACCTTTCCTAACTTCTCTATTATATTTATCAATAAACTTATCCCATTGTTTAACAACTTTATATCTTGTAAACAATTTTGAGTATTGATAAAGTTTGGATTTTAGACCTGGTCTTTTTCCTCCAATACCATCAGTTAAGATTAATTTATATTTTTTTTTCTTTATTCTCTGACATAAAATATTACTTAATGCAATATCTACAAAAAGTATATTATTTTCAAATATATAATCTTTTAATTCTTTAATTAACTTTTTTTCTTTTTTCTTTGATAGTTTTCCTTTTAAAACCATTTTTTTAAAAGATTTTGATACTTTGCCATTAAAATCCCTAACAATATCAAAAACATATCCTTCTCCAAGGTTTGTAATAGTTTTTCCATAACATTTTGTAATATGAGTAAAAGGAATATTATTCTTCTCTAAATATTGCATATAACTATATTCTAATTCATTTTGTCTAAGATTTTCATTTTTTGCATGAACTATTTTAATTACTTTAGAATTATCTATAGGATGTATATAACCAGCTCTTTCTCTTCCTTTTCCTAGGAACATATTTTCATCTAAATTTATTAATTCACTCATCTAAACCCTCTAATATTTGAATCATTTTATTTTCTATTTCTAAATAAATTTCTTCACTATATGAAGGAGATAACATAAAATTATTTTGATTTTTAGGATCACTAATAGTTGCCCATCTTTTTGAACTTGCAAAAAGAGTATTTCCAAAAAAAGATATAGTCTTAATATTTGCAAGCCCAGCTAAATGCATTGGACCAGTAGATGTACTTATAAAAAGTTCAAAACTACTTAATAGTTTACAAAAATTAATTATTGGTCCCTTTGATTCATAAAAAACAACATCAAAATCAATAATATTTTCTAACTCTTTTTTTACTTCTAAATCATCTGGACCAAAAGTAAATACTACTTGAGTATTTTTTAATAATGAAGCTTTTTTTGCTAACTTTATATAATCATTTAAAGTCAAATTTCCATCACTACTTCCTCCATATCCTGGATGAAAGCCTATAATTCTCTTTTCTACACTAATATTAAACTTCTTCTTAAAGTCTTTTAAACTACTTTCTACATTAAGTTTAATCAAGGGACGAGTAAATTCAAGTTTAATATTTTGATCAAGTTCTTTTGCTAAATCAAGATTATACTCAAACTCAGTTTTTTCAACTTTACTTCTTCTTTGAGTAATTCTATTATTAAAAAAAACTTGAGCTAACTTTGTAGCAGGTCCTATTCTCTTTTTTATACCTGATAAAAAAAGAAGGTAGCCTAATTGTGTATTAATAAATGCACTAAGACTTATGTCTATTTGTGCTTTTTTTACTCTTTTTAATGTTGACCAGAAATTATCTTCTTCATAAAGAATAACTTCATCTATAAAGTCCATTTCTTTTGCAAAATCATAATTAATTTTTGATACTAAAGCAAAAACTTTTATCTCTGGGTTTGACATTTTTATAGCTTTAAAAAGTGGTAAAGTAACAACAAAATCACCAATTTTATCATGCCTTGTGATTAGAAGGTTCATTATTTTCTTCCTCTAATTTTTCTTTTAAATGCTACAAAGCTTTTTAATTTTTTATCTGATTTTCTTAAAATTTCTATTGCTTGTTCTTTCTCATAATTTCCTAAAAAAGCGTATTCTGAAGCAATTAAAACTATATCATCATCATCTAACCATAGCTTTGCAAAGTTATCAAGCCCTAGCTCTAAATTAATAAATTTAAATTGCATTCTATTTATATCTACAACCGAAAACTCATATGAACCATCATCTTTTTTAACTACTAAGGTATTTCCCGCTGAATAATCTTTATGATATACATTATTTTGATGTAAGTTATAAGTAAACTTCACAAACTCTTTTATAATTTCTTCTCTATTCTCTAGTTGTTTATTACGTAAGGGTTCTCGTATAGTATAGTCATAGTCAAATTTTTTTGAAATAAAAAAACTTTCTTTAAATAATAAACCCTCATAGAATTCTATATATCCAATTGGTGAAGGAGTATTTATTCCAAGTTTTTCTAAAGTAATTGCATTTTGATAAGATTTTTTAGCTTTACTATCTCTAAAGTAAGCATATACTACTTGATTAATCTTATTAGGAATTCTAAATGCTTTTACAACTGTAGAAACACTATCATAGTCTATAACTTTTAATTCATTTCTTGCTTTATGTATAGTTTTTAAATTTTTAAAAAAATAGTTTTTAATATTAAATAGAAATTCTTCAAAGCTTTTAAATTTATCATTTAGTTGATATTTTATACTCAATTAATAATCCTTCTTTTTATAAAACATATATTTTATCTAAATAATTTGTACTAAATAATTAAATCAACTAGCTTAACACTATATTAAATAGCTATTAGATATAATTTTTTCTTTTAAGGAGAGATATGAGAGCTTATTTTTTGGTATTTTTCAGTGCCTATTTTATAATTTTACTAACTAAATTTATCTTTATTTTTTATCTAGGAAATCAATTTTCAGAATTTTCTTTTAATGAATTAACTTACGCAATATTTTGGGGTATTAAATTTGATTTTGCAGCAAGTGCAATATTTGCCTTTATAACAACTCTTTTTGATTTCAATAAAAAAACTTTTGCTTTTATTGGAGCAATTAGTATTATAACAATATTTTTAACTCAAATAAGTGATATTTTATATTTTGATGAATCAAGTAGACATGTAGGATATGAAATAATTGATATTATTAGTGATGCAAAAAGTCTGTTTTTAACTGCATTTTCTCAACACACTTTAATAACTTCATTGGCATTAATTTTATCAATAATAGTTTTTCTAATCTTCTATACATTATTTAAAAATATTGAAGTTACTAAATTTAACAAATACTATTTATTAAAAAAACTATTTATTATCTTAATTTCAATTTTCTTTATTAGAGGAATGTTTCAACATATCCCTTTACACCCTTGGCAATCAAATGAAATAGGTAATTCACAACTAGCATCAGTATCTTTAAATTCTATATATAATATTGTTTATACAATAGTAAATAAAAGAAAAAAAGTATCCATGGTTAAAATTAAAGATATAGATAAGGAAACATTAGAAAGTTCATTATTAGAAATATATAAAGAGCCAAATGAAGATAAAAAACTTCCAGCTATAAATACTAAACCTAATATAATTTTCTTCTTTTTAGAAGGTTGGAGTGCAAAGTTTATGAGTGCTTATGGATTTGAAGGAAATACAACTCCTGTTTATGATTCAATTTTAGAAAAATCATTACGTACAAGATTCATGATTGCAAATGGTAGAAGAACAACAGAAGGTATTTTTGCTACATTAGCTTCATATCAAAATCCATTAGGAAAGACTATTGCTAAAACTCAACTTCAAAATTATGAATATGATTCAATAATCTATGAACTGACTAAAAATGGATATGATAGTGCATTTTTTCAAGGTTCATCTAAAGATACAAGTGGAACTGGTAGTTTAGTAAACAATTTAGGCTTTAGATTAAGTTATGGGAAAAGAGATGTAAAAGAAAGAATTTATGAAGAAAACTATTGGGGTATACAAGATACAGATTTATATAACTTCGTTGAAAAAAAATTAGATAATAATACTATTAAAAAACCATTTGTTTTAGGAATAAATGGAGCAACAACTCACGATATAATAACTCCAAAAGACTATAAGAAACAAAGCTTTGTAAAAGAAGAAGGATTTAACAATAAATTAAATGCTCTAAGTTACGCAGATTCTGCATTAGGAGAGTTTATAGAAAATATTGAATCTAAATATCCTAATACAATTTTTGTACTATTTGCTGACCATTGTAATGGAACAATCATAGGAAATATGGAAAATTATATGATTCCTTTTGCAATTTATTCTAAAAAATTAATAAAACCAAATTTAAAAGATGTAGTTATATCACAAAGAGATATTGCACCAACAATTTATGATTTAACAATAGGAAACAGTGAAGCTGAAATGAAAAACTTTACTGGTAAATCTTTAATTTCAAATAAAAACTTTTACACAGATTATTTTAGAAATGGTATTCTAGGATGGATAGAAGGAAATGATGTTGTAGAAATAAATATTTCAACAAATGCCCTTGAGTGCTTTAAATTAGAAGGACAACAAAGAGATAAGACTGTATGTGAAGGTAAACATCAAAATATGAAAAATAGAGCTTTATCATTTACAAAACTATCTCAGAAACTACTTTTTGAAGGGGAATCAAAAAGTTTTAATCAATATAAAAAAGAACAAAAATGAATCAAAAAGTTTTAGTGTTTTTATATCGAGAATCTGTTGGGGAACTTAATGTTTCACTACCAATTATAAAAAAACTTTTTAAAGAAATGGATATAAAAAATATTTATTTCCATTTTATTTCAAAAGATAAATATTTAAAAGTAGATTCAACCTATAAAAAAATCATAAAAGAGTTTGGAACTATATCAATTGGTAATTTAGATTTTTTAAATTTATTATATAAACTCTTGGATAAAAATATCACTGTTATTTCATCGGATTTCTGTCCAGTATTTGAACTAAATCAAATTAGAAGTTTTTTCCCAAATACTACAACTATATTGATGCATCATGCACAATCAATTCTTTATAAAGAAAAGAACATAGAATCCATTTATAAATTGGACTCAAAAAACAAAATCTATAATCCTGACTTTTTTTTAGTAGGAAACAAAATTGATTATGAAAACAAATATTTTACAACCAATAATTATAATATCGATAGTAAAAAAATTCTTTTTATAGGTGCTTTAAATTATGAAAAAGAATGGATTGATTATTTACTAACAAATGAAAAAAGTGAAGATAACTCAATAACAGAAAAAGTAAAAGAATTTGAAAAAGTTATTTTAGTAACAACTAGAGCACCACATAAACAATATATGATGGAAGAGGATTATAATTATCAGGTAAATAGTATATTGCAAATATCAGATATCTTTCCAAATTTTTTATTTATTATAAAACCCCACCCTAGGGAAAAAATGAAAATATATAAAAAAGCTTTTTCTGATTCAAAAAAATCTTCTAATGTTTTAATTAGCAATCAAAATACGTATAAATTATGTTCCTATTCAGACCTAGTTATCTCTTTTTGGTCTTCTGTGATACAAGACTGTGCAGTAACAAATACTCCTGTTATTGAATTCCATAGGCATAGTCAAAAAAATGAAAAACTTCTTATTTGGAATAAGGATAAATTACAATCATTCTTTGAATACTATGGATTTTGTTCTTATACAGATAACAAAAAGAATTTAATTAAATTTATATCTGAAGAAGAAAATAAAAATCTATTAGATAACCAAATAAAAAACATTAAAAAAATATTTATTCCTATGAGAAATGAAATTGAAGAAACATTAACAAAGATAACTGATTTTAATAAAATAAAAAATAAAAAATTAACAAAAATAAATAAATTAAATGTAACAGTAAAATTTATTAGAAACTTAATATCTTTATATATAAATAAAAAACTAAAAAAGTTAAGATAACTATTCTATCTTAATTCTTTTCTGCTCATGATTTCCAATTACACACAATAAAGTGAAAATCATAATGAATACATTATTAAATGGTTTATAAACTAAGATTGAATCAAACATAAAAACAATTAATATCGGAATAATCGTTAGCAGAAAAAGATTTAAATAATCTGATTTTTTAAAAGAAGAAAATAAAAATATAAAAGAAAATAAAAATAAAGAAAAGCCAATAAGTCCATATTTTATTAAATATTCAACATAAATATTATGAATCGTATTATACATCCATCCAACTTTAATATTATCTTTTTTTATCTTTTCATGAAACTTTCTCTTAAAATCTCCAGCACCAACACCTATTAAAATATTATTTTCTAAGAAAATATCAATTCCTTCTATATACATTTTAATTCTGATTCCAGTACTAGACATATAATTATTTTTAGAATCATAATTTTTTAACTGTTCATAAGATTTCTTGTATTTATAAATTAAAAGATTATCTTTATAAATAATTATTGAAAGTGGTAATACTATTAAGACAGATAAAATTATTATTCTTTTTATATTTAATTTTATTTTAGAAAAATTGAAAAGAATGAATAGTATTAAAGTCAGAATCAATGAAAGTTGTGCAGACCTACCATCATTAGTAAATACACCAACTAGACATATTATTGATAAAGAAAAGTAAGTAATTTTTTTCTTACCAAGATTTTTTAAATTAAAATAAAAAAGAAGAAAAGTTCCTAAAACTAAATATATTCCAGTAATCATATACCTAAATAAAAATTTAGGATTAAAAGAAGAGCTACCATCCCAAGAAAGAATATTTAAATAAATAAGAAAAGAAAATACTCCATATATACCAAAACTAAGTCCTAATATTTTTATAGCAATTAATGCTTTATCTTTATTTAAACTAGAAAAAATAATAGGCATAATAAAGAAAAAATATTTATGAGAGTTTAATACACTATAAAATTCTTTTTTATTTTCAGACCAAAAATAAGTTATACAAACAAAAATTAAAAAAAGAATCATAAATAAAGTTGGTTTAAATTTAAATAACTCTTTTAATCTTATTAAATAACTTCTATCTTTTTTTATCTCATAAAGCCACCATACAATTAAAATACCCGTAACAATACCTAATTGAGAACCAAAATAAGTAAAAGGTAAAAGAAATACATAAAAATAAATATAATTCTTAAAATTTATAAATTTACTTATATTTTTAGTCAAAAACCACTTCTCCAAAATCATTAATATAACTGTCTAACCTTTTTAACTCTAAATTATTAAACCCATAAAATTTTATTTGATTAGCTTGTGCTGCCTCATAATCATTAATGCTATCTCCAATTAAAATTGTTTCATTTTTTAAATAGTTATTATGATTAATTATATTCTCTACAATAATGTTTTTCTTAATAGGTGATCCATTTATTGTTAAAAAAAAATCTTTTAATTCCAATTTCTCACATAAATAATTTAGCTCATTGTGCTCAGAACCTGAAGCAATATGTAAATTATATTTAATGTGATTATTAATTATGAATTCTACAGTATTAGTAATTAAATATTTCTTTTTTATAAGTTCATTTTTCATAATCTTTGAAAAACTATTTGCTAGTAATTGAACTTCATTATCTGAAATATTCTTATTTAATAATTCTTCATAAAAATATCTAATTTTTACAAACCTTGATAATCCACCATTTATATTGTGATAATCAATTAATTTTTCTACTAAATTATTATCAAACTCTTTAAATATTTCTCTAAAACCATAATCTCTTGTTGGCATAGAATCAAGTATAACTCCATCAAAATCAAAAATTATATTTTTTATCATTAGATTAATCCATTTTCTTCTAAAAACTTTTCAACTTTCTTAACATCATCCGGGATATCAACTGCTATTGAATCAACTCTTGTCTCTTTCATTTTAACTTTTTCACCCATATCTACAAATCTTAATATTTCAATATCTTCATATTGTTCATTTAATGTTTTATCTCTTGAAGAAAATAAATCCAGTGCTTTTTTAGTAAATCCATATACACATACTTGTTTCTTATGATTAACCTTCTTGTCTGATTTATTAAAAGGAACGCCCAGTCTTGACATATACATTAGTTCATCTTTTTCATTTACAATTGTTTTAATAATTGTATCTGCATTTACCTCTGATTCATCATCAATAACTTTATATAAATTATATGCTACATATTCATCTTTATATTTTTTATACTCACTTACAACTTCATCTATACTCAAAGGATCAATTACAGGTTCATCACCTTGTATATTCACATATAAATCAAAATGCTTTTCTTTTGTAACTTCAGCAATACGGTCTGTTCCGGTTAAACAATTATCACTTGTCATAATTACTGGAATATTTTCACTCTCACAATAATTTTTAATCTTTTCATGCTCGGTAGCAACAATTAATTCATCTAAAAGTTTTGATTTTTTAGCTTGTTCATATGTTCTTTTTATCATAGGAATGCCATTTATTAAAGCAAGTGGTTTTCCTTCATATCGACTTGATTTAAATCTTGCAGGAATAACACCTATTATGTTCAATTTAAAATGACTTTTGAATATAGAAGGTGTTATTAATTGAATTGAAATTTTTTCATTTAAAGATTTAAGTCCATCTAATAAAATTTCATTTTCATTCTCTAATGCTTGCTTATCTAATATTTGAGTAGTTTCATTATAATTATAATTTTCAGAATTTATACTATATCCATCTAATCCAGCAATTTCTATTTCAGAGATACCCTTTTGGAAAAAGCTATTTATTGCAATAAGTGCCACATTTGTAAAAACTTTTCCTTCAAGTTTTGCTATTAAATTTATATCTAAAATAAAAGGTACAATATCACTAGTTATATTTAAATTGTTGGAAATAATTGTTTTTTCTAAATCAATTTTATTTTTGAACTCATCTAAACGTTTCTGATTTGTAAAAAAATAAAAATCTGTATCAAAATCTGATTTATGATTTAAACTGACAGTTAAATAATCATTACTTTTAACCTTCTCTTCTATAATAGAAGAATACTCTTTTACACTAGTACCAGATGCAATTAAAAGAATTTTTTTTGATTTATCAAATTCTAAATCTTTTTGTTCTAACTTTGATGAATTATTTACAATTGTATTTAAATAAAGTTCTTCTATATATTCTTGTTCAAAATTTGATTTTTTATGTTCAGGTATTTGACTTAAAATTTGATTTATCTCTGCTATATGTTTTGTATTTTTATTAATTAAATATTTTGAATAATTTGGGTGACAATTAAAAGATGCAGATAAAAATTGGGCAGGAGAGAAACCCCATGAATTTTTATGCATAAGCGAGTTTAAAAAATCATCTATTACTTCTAATAAAGGTAAAGTTTTATAATCTCTATTAAAAGTTTTATTCATGAAATCGAAGATAAGTTCAGTATTTAAATTTCCCGCACCTCTACCTATTCCATAAATACTTGAATCAATTATAACATCTCTATTTAAACTTGACATACACAAGCTAATAGCATTGGAGAAAGCAAGTTGCATATTATTATGAGAATGATATCCTAGAGAAATCTTTTCATTTAAATTATTATCAGTTAGGTTTACATATCTAGTAAATTCCTTTAAAGACATAGAACCAAAACTATCTACTATATAAAAAGCATATGGATTTAATATGTTTACTTCTTTAAGCATTACTAAGAAATCTAAATCATTATAATTTTTTGTAATCATTGGTTGAAAATATAATTCATAACCATTATCAATTATTTCTTTCCCTAGTTTTAGTGCTTCAGTTAAATCTTTTTTATGAAAGGCTAGTCTTATTCCAGTTATAAAATTACTATTTTTTTTAGGTAATTTATCTATAGAATAATCAGAGAAGTTAATCATAAGAACTTTTTTTGAATGAGTATTAGTATTTGACAATAAACTATCAACTGTATTTATACTATCAAATAATGAAGAATTTTTATCTTTACCTTTTTGTTCATCTAAATAACCACACTCAATTATATCAACGTTTGATTCTTCTAAAGAGTCTATTATTTTTTTTATATGTAGATTTTCAAAATTCCAATTATTGATATATCCACCATCTCTTAAAGTACAATCTAAAATTCTTATATTCAATTTCATCCCCTATTCTTTACTTTTAATACCTTATATATCTAATAATAATAACTAAAAACTCTTAAATATATTTATTATTTTATCAAATTGAACATCATTATTAAATGATTCATTTGCTTTCTTTTGTCCATTCTTTGCTAATTTTTCTTTTAAAGTATTATCAAAATAAAGTTTTTCAATTTTATCTGCTAAATCTGTAGAGTTTTGTGATTCAAAAAGTAATCCATTTTCATTGTCATCTATTATTTCTAAAACACCCCCTGCGTTTGCACCAATTACAACTGTTCCCATTTGCATAGCTTCAATAGTAACTAATCCAAAGGTTTCATTCTTCGATGCCATAATAACAACATCACACGTCTGCATAAACTTATGAGGTTCATTTGTAAAACCTAAAAATTTTACATCTTCATTTAAACTATACGATTTTACTTTTTCTTTTAATTCTACTAAATACTCTTCTTTCATTGGATGACCTACAAAAAAAGCTTTAATATTTAAATCTTTTTCTTTTAATTTATTCATTGCTTCAATTAAAAGATACTGTCCTTTAAATTCATTAATTCTTCCAATTAATCCAACTACAAAACTTTCTTTAGAATCTATTGAGTTTTTAAAAGAATTAATATCTTCATCAGAATAGAGAGAAGAACACTGAGCCCCTAAATAAACCTGTTTTATTTTTGGTCTTATATCATCTGGTATAAATTTTATTAATTGTCTTTCTAGTTCTTTTGTCACGGCAATCATTAAATCAATATTTTTATATAAGAACTTATGGTAAAAATCATCTTTAAATCTTGTCATAGTCATATGCCTTGATTGTACAACTTTTGGTTTTCTTTTTGAAAAAACCTTAGCTAATACAACAATTGGTAAATCTTTTGTCCAATGTAAGTGAATTATATCAATATTATTAGAGTCAATTATTTTAGATAGTTTTATTGCATTTATTAAAGAAAAACTACTCTTCCTTTTTAAACTATAATATTGACTTTGAGTATTTTTATAATAATCCTCTAGTTTACTGTTATTTCCAATAACTGAGATAACATTAAAATCTTCAGACAGTCGTTCTGAACATTTACACATATAAAGTTCTAAACCTCCTAAATCAGGAGATAAACAAACTTCAAGAATATTTTTATTTATCATCTTTTTGCATTTCTAACATCAAAGCATATTTCATATAAGAACTAAAAGCTGAGATAACAGCAACATTCCAACCATGAATACCATGAAATGCTCCACCTTTTAAAACTAAAGCTTTAAATAAAGCCCCTACTCCATGAATAAATGGATCAAAAGCATTTGCTCTTTTACCTGCATCATAAGAAATTTGAGCGCCTCTTTTTATAAACTTTTCAGTTACTCTTATCATATGAACATAATCTTCATAAGAATAATGAAGCATATCAGCTTCTAAATCACATATATTTTTAGCTTCAACTTTTGCATGTCCTTTTTGTTTAGAATAAGCACATTTTTTCCTATTGTACAATCTTGTTACTCTATCTGGATACCAAAGCTTTATAAAATTATCGCCAACATATGTTTTTCTAGCAAAAGAAAAACCATCATATTCAGTTTTTTCTAAATCTAATTTCTTAATTGCATTTATTGCATTCGTATCAAGTCTCTCATCTGCATCAATACTTAAAATCCAGTCATGTTCTGCAATAGGCTCACCAAAAGCTTTTTGAGGACCATCACCTAAATATTTTTGCTTAATTACTTTTGCACCTAGAGACTCAGCTATTTCACATGTTTTATCCGAGCTTAATGAATCTACAACTAATACTTCATCACACACTGTTTGTACAGATTTAATAACAGCTTCAATATTCTTTTCTTCATTTAATGTAATTATATTTGCAGTAATTTTCAAAATTTACTCTTTCTTTTATTCAATTATTTTTATATTGTTTTCTTTAAAATATTTATAAGCATCTTCAAACCAGTTAAAACTTTTTAATATTTCTTTTTTATTAATTCTAAAAGACAAAACTTCTAAATCGTTAAATATTCTTTTTAAAGAAAATAATAATGTTGTATTAATTCCGATAATAGCTTTAGGCTTAAAATCTAACTCAGCAAAATAAAATTCTCCAGGTTGTTTACTTTCAATTATATTTATTTTTCTATTCAAAGTATATGAAAGAAGTCTTTCTTTTTCTTCTCTTCTATGCATTAAATAGTAAACTTCACACTTAGGAAACTTACTTATAACCTTATTTAAATAGTCTATATAAGTATCATCAGAAACTCTTCTATTCTCAACCAAAGGTTGTCCTAAAACATATATTTTATCTTCTATTTCTTTATTTATTAAATTATTTATCTTTTTAAAATATTCAAAATCATGATTAATAATATCGATATCATTAATCGTTTCTAAATTAAAAAATGTGAAAAAGTTAATTATCTTAGTTGTTGAAGTTTTTATACCCAAAAGCTTAAATCTCAGTTGTCTAATTCCATCTTTAAAAAGATTTTTACCTTCTTTAATTTCATTATGAATTAAAATTGTCTTTCCACCATCATCTAATAAAAAAAGCTTTTCAGATTTCATATTAGATATAAATATCTTTTGAATAGATCCTAAATCACCAATAAAAACATTCTTAAAACTTTTCTTCTGAAATTTTTTTATTAACTTTACATTTTTAAAAAATTTACTTTTCTTATCTCCACCAAAACGAATAATATTAGAATATAAATGTTTATTTTGTTCTATCAATCTGCTTAGTTGATTCATATTATTTGTTAAATTATTATCTAAAACAATTAAAGTATTATTTTTTAATTCAAACTTACTAATTGCTTCAAATGAACCTAATAATTGAAATGGAGTAGTAATAATAAATAAATTTTCCATACTTAAACTTTATTTGACATATTTATTTAACCATGTATTAACTATAGTATTTGGATTTAAAGAATCTAATAGTTTTGTATAATCATCATGGTAGTACTCTTTATCTTTTGATAAAGACTCTACAACTTTTTTTGCAATATTCTCTTTTTTGGCCTTTGCAATGTTCTGTTCTAACTTTCCAATCATTAACTCTCTCATTCCACCCGGACACTCGTTAATTATAATTCTAGTTTTACAACACATTGCTTCAATTAATACATTACACAAACCTTCAAACTTAGAAGTTAAAACAATTGCCTCTGAATTAGCCATCCATACATATGGGTTTTTTTGATATCCGACAAAAACTACGTCATCTTCAATATTTAATTTCTTAGCTAATTCTTTTAAATATTCTTTTTCAGAGCCCTCACCAACAAGCATTAATTTATAGTTGATATTATATTTATCTTTCATTATTTTATAACTTTCAATTAATAAACCAAAGTTTTTTGCTTTTACAAGTCTCCCTAATCCAAGAATATAAGGTTCTTTAGGTAATAATTCTTTATCTGAATTAGCCAACTCAAGAACTTTATCTTGATAAAAAGGATTTTTAATTGATATTAGTGTTTTAGGAGAAATATCTTCTCTTCTAAACTTATCAACATAAAAGTTTTTTGTTCCATCAGCAATACAATTAACATGTGCATTTTCAAAAAGACATCTACTTACAAATTTAGTTTTCATAGTAGTAATTGTATTTAAAGATACATTTACACATATCCTAGCACTTCTTGAATCTTTAAACTTCCAAATTTGTTCAAAAGTTCCTTGTCCCCTAATTAGAATTAAGTCATAAGGTTCTTGAGCTTCTAATTTTTTTAATTCTTCTTCAAAAACATCACTTAAATAGTATCCTTTTATTACGGGATAAGTTCTTCTTACTATAAGGTTTACAAACCTTGAGAATATATCCCACAAAAAGCCTTTTATACTTTTCTTAAAGATTTTATTAATATCAAAATGGTGAATGTTAACTCCTGTTTCCCTAGGAGCAATCGCTTTATTTTTATCATTAAAATAAATTAAATCAACTTTATGTCCTGCTTGCAAGAAAGCATCAGCTTGATTACATGCAGCTCTTTCCATCCCTCCAAACTTTAAACTTCTTACTACAACAGCTATTCTCATTTTTTACCTTTTTTATATTCACTTCGTACAAGATATTCAGAAATTGCTAAATTAGCTCTATAATAATTTAGCATTTGATCTACAGTTCCATTTTTTAGGTCACTATATTTTTTGATTATATTATCCTTTGAAACTATTTTTGAACCATTAAATCCATAATGATTTCTATTTTTATCAAATAAATCCATACCTATAGATATATGTTCTTGATCTTTTAAAGTTAAATTATATAATGTAGGAAAAATATCCTTATGAGAACCAGAAACCTTACTATTTATAGAAAGTTTTTTTCGTAAGGTATCAGGCAAATAAAAGTATAAAGGAATATTCTTACTATTTAAAAGTTCATTATCATTATATTTCATAATACCATCTATCGTATTATTATCAGCAGTTACAATAACAATTGTATTATCTTTAAACTTTGACTTTTTAAAATTATCTAAAAAAATTCCAACTTGATCTACAGCATATGAATAAGAAGCAATCCTTTGTTTTGCCAAATCTAAGTCTCCTGTAATATGTTTTTTTAGTTCATCATTAAATATTAAACTATTTGTTTTATAATCACTTGGAATATTATACGGAGGATGATTATTTGTACTTAAAGCTACTAAAAATTGTTTTCTATTTGATTTATCAAGTTTTTTTAAAATATAAGAATATAAATATTCATCAAAAATTCCCCAAGGATGAAAATATTCACCTTTCTCTTTTTCTTTCTTTTCAATATCATTATAAATATTTATTTTTCCCTCAACATTTTGATAACCTTGATATTTAATAAAATTACCCAAATCTCTCCAGCTTAGATCACCACCATAGATAAAACTAGTTTCATAATCATTTTTATTAAAAAGAAATCCAGGGCTATAACTAAAGTTAGTTTGCTTATAAATAGATTGAGAAAAAGCAAAAGAACCTGGTCTGTGAG
Organism: Arcobacter sp. LA11; assembly: GCF_001895145.1. Lineage (NCBI taxonomy): Bacteria > Pseudomonadati > Campylobacterota > Epsilonproteobacteria > Campylobacterales > Arcobacteraceae > Arcobacter > Arcobacter sp. LA11. The sequence continues at coordinate 27,918 of NZ_BDIR01000015.1, forward strand.
GAATATTAAGTAATAAAGCTTGCAAACTAGAAATTGTTCCATCTCCAGATGAAATAAAATTAGTTAAAAGTACATCTTCTTCAAAATGTTTCTTTAAACTTCCTAAAATATCAAACTTTTCACTTTGATATTTTAAAATTGGCATACCAAAACTTTCTACCATTATTATGACAACATTATAATCTTTGTCATCTACTTTTTTTGTATTATATGTAATATTCTTTAATAAATCATTCCTATTTATATCTTTAGAACCTTTATATATTTCAAAAGCTTTTTCAATATTCTTTTTAAAACCCGTTGTTTTTAATAAATCATATTTTTTTCTCAAATATTTTTCTCTTGCACTTAATGCATTTGTAAATGCCCTAAAACCATTATGAGAAACTTTATTTATAAACTCATTCTCTGATATATTTGGAATCATCTTCCCTAATGGATACATTCCAAATGTACCCCTTATAGCCAAAAAATTCAATAAAAATATTACAAAAAATAAAATAGCTGAAAACCTAAAGAAATTAAATACAGAAATTTCTTTCTCTTTTATCTCAAATATTTTTTTTATTATAAAAAATAAAAATAAAAGATAAATAAAAAACAATAATAAAATTAATACTACATTATAGTTTTGCCAAAAAGTTGTTAACAAAGCTTTTGTATCATCATCAAAAAAACCAAAAAATAAAATATTTATATGATCTTTAAAATATGAATAAAAACCAAAATCAGCACATAAAAAGAAGCTAACAATTGTATAAGTTATAAAAAGATAATAAACAAAAAATTTATTAGCAAAATCAAAAAAACTTTCTTTCTTTAAATAATATAATGTTATTAAAGAAATAGTTGCTAACGCTTGTATATATCCAATTACAGTAAGATCAATTCTAAAACCAAGGAAGAATGCCTTTAAAAGATCATTATAATGAGCTGATAGATCATCAAAAGGAGAATAATAATTAAAAAAAACTACTCGAAAAAAAGACATTATTACTAAAAAGATTATATGTGCTAAAATAAGTTTTTTAAAAATATTTAATGTCTTTGACATTATAGTTTTGTTCATAAACCATTAACCTTTCAAATTTTTCAATATAAGGAAAAGTTTAAAAAACCCTTGTCCATCTCTTCCAATAATCTTATTAACAAATGAAATTTGACTAATAGTAATTAAAAAAGAAATTTTTTGAGATAACTCTTTTAATTTAATTTTAAAATCCCTATTCATAGGACATAGTTCAATATACTTATTTATAACATATTCATAATCAACATCAAAACTAGCTCTTGTCTTTGTAAGAGACAATAAAAATAAAATTAAATCTCTTAACTGTAAAACTTTTAATTCAATACTTTTATCAAAACTATCTTCTAAATCAATTACAAATATTTTTTCATCTTTATAAGTAAAGTTTCTAGCTTGTGCACCACCATGAAATTCATTTAAATTATGTATTTTTGATATTTCTAATAAAAGTTTATCTATAAAATAATACATCGTATTTTTAGATATATCTTTTTTTCTGATATTTGAATTTGCAGTTTTCCCACAATCTTCCAAAACAAAAAAATTATCATTTTGATAAGAGATATTAGGAGTATTAACGCCTTTATCTTTTAAACTTTTAATTTTTGTTGTTTCAAATTTAATACTTTCATTATTACTTTTCTCTTCTACTGGTAAAAGAACTTCAATTGGAAATATTTTATAAAATAGTTTATGAGAAAAAAATGATTTTGTAGCTCTTGCTTTTTTTAACCAGTATTTTTTAGATTCATATTCAAAAGAAAAAATCTCTTTATCTTCTTCTGTATATAATCTCAGAACCAGTTGTTCAAAATTTTTATCTATGCCCATATAATAACTATTATCCAAATAGATATATGCAAAATAATACTAAACATTACTGCAGTTGCCCCAATATCTTTTGCTGTTTTTGCTAAAGGAGCATGTTCTGTAGTAACAAGATCAACCACATTTTCAATAGCTGAATTTAAAAGTTCTACAATTAATACTAATATTCCAGTAACTAGTAAAATTAATTTATATACTAAAGTTACATCTATTAATATAATCCCTATAATAATAAAAACTGCAGATAATAATTCTAATCTAAATGAACTCTCTGTCTTAAAAGCATGCTTTAATCCATCAAATGCATATTTAGTATTTTTAAAAAGGTGATATTTTGGTTTATTATTCATTTTCTACTTTCTTTTATACAAATCTTTATAATATTCTTTCCATCTTTTATGTTGCCAAAACCATTGACTAGGAGTTTCTAAAATCTGTTCTTCAATAACATCTGCTTGTATTTGAGTTAATTCTTTTTCTTTGTTATCTGTCTTAAACTCAATACTTCTAGAATCTATTATATCATGAACTTTAATTGTATAGTTTCTAAAATCATTCATAATTGCAAATAAAGGTATTATTACAGCATCAAATTTTAAAGCTAATCTAGCAGTAGAATCAGTAGCTAAAATTTTTTTATTGAAAAATTCTATTTCAATACCATCTCTAATATGCTGGTCAATTGCAACTGCTACAAAATGATTTTTTTTAAATGCTTTTATCATTCCTTTAGCCGCAACTTTTTTTTCTAACATAATTATATTATTTCTATCTCTAGCTTTTATATACATATCATTGATTAAAGGATTATTCATCTTTCTATTTACTACAGCTAAAGTACCATATTTTAACGCAATATAAGGAATTGCTAATTCCCATCCACCATAATGTGCCGTTACGAATATTATCTTTCTATTCTCTTTTATTGCATTTAAAATCACTTCTTCATTTTCAATATTTGCTTTTGATAAAAGTTTTTCTTTTGAGATAGATTGATTTTCAATAAATTCGTACATATTAAAAAGTAATGATTTATAAGATTCTTGAATTATGCTATTTTTTTCTTCAATAGAGATTTTATTTTCAAAAGCTAAATCTAAATTTACTTTCGCAATATGTTTATGTTTTTTACTAAATTTATATACTAACTTTGCAATAAGTAAAAGAATTTTTTTTAAAATAAAATTTGGTGTAACCTGAAAAATTAATTTAAATAAGATATATAAGAAATATGTGAAATAATCCTTAGCAGTTGCCTTCATATAATATTCCTTCTGCCAAATTAACAATTTCCTTTACTTCAATATCTTTTATTGAATAATCATCTTTATTTAACTTTAAGGGATTAACCACAGAATCTGATTCAATAATTTTATTAACATTTGTTAAATAAGTATTTCTATTACCTGGTGTACAACCAAAAATTGTAATTGAAGGAATATTTAAAGCCCAAGCCATATGTGTAGGACCAGTATCATTTCCAATAACTAAATCACAATTTTTTATTACTGCTTTTAAATTATTTAAATCTAGTTTAGGGAGCACTATTGCCGAAGAATTTAAAGCTATTTCATCTGCTATCTCTTTTTCTTCATCATTACCCCATGCGATTAAACAATTTTCACTTAGATAATTTATTATTTTAGCAAAATTCTCTTTAGAATACATTTTTGAAGACCAACTAGCACCAACTATAAATAAAACATTCCGTTTTTGACTTCTTAAATAAGGATATATTTCTCTAGGTTCATCTTCAAAAAATAAAAAAGGTTCTTTATTTATTAAATCTTTTTCTGAAACTTGAATATCTAAAGATTTACATAAAATATCAATATTTCTATCAATTACATTTTTATCGTATGCAGAATTTATTTTTTTGGTATAAAAAAAAGAAGCTGTTCCTTCTCTAGTTGATTTTTTATCAAAACCTATTCTATTCTTTCCTAAATATTTTGAAACAATAGCAGATTTAATTAAACCTTGGGCATCTATTACAAAATCATAATCATTTTTTGAATACTCTTTTAACATAGAAACTTGTGAAAATAAGTTCTTTTTATCTTTTTTTATTGATTTTAAATTTAATTTATATATATTATCAATATGTGGATTATATTCTAAAACTTTTGAAAAAGCTTCTTCCACAAACCAGTCAATTTGAATATTAGGGATTTTCTTTTTAATAAATTGTAAAGCAACCATTGCATGGATAATATCACCCATAGCAGAAAGTTTAACAATGGCTATTTTCATGAAACTACTTTTACCTTAACTCCTTTTGGAGTTTGTAATTTATCAACTTCACTCTCAACTAAATATATACTTTTTTGAAGACAAACTTTTAATTTATTCTCTTTTAGTTTATATTTTACTTTTGGATTTGAAAAATCTTGATTTATAGTTAAATTTAAAGATATCATAAATGAAAGCCATTGCATAGTTTCAAAACATGGCAATAATTCATTATATCTATCTAAATCTCTTTTCATAGGAAGTGATTTTTTTGAAAATTTAATTATATGTGCAATTGTAACTCTTGATGAATGTAAAAAATCATAATTCAAACCACTTAATATAAAATCAAAAGTATTATCATTTGACTTATAAAAGTTAAGAGTTGTACCAATAGAATGTAACTTAGAAGCAACAACTAATAATACTCTGTATTTATCATCTAATTGATGTAATGGTTTTAAAACTTCAAATATATCAGAAGCATTTTTTCCAAAATATGAACTTTGCTTAGAATCTATTTGAAATCTATCTAATAAACTTCTAACACTTACATTAAAATTACTTGGAAACTTACAATTTGAACTTCTAAGTAAATCTGTAAGATAAACACCTTCTCTAACCCCTGCACCAGAAGTTATAACTCTTGAGGTATTTAACTCTTCAAGAATTGTATTAAAGATAAATGTTCCTTCTTTAATAGTGTCAAACCTATCTTTTTTTACACCAATATGTTTTAAAGTTGTATTATTTTTTGCATTTATAATTGATTCAATAATATACTTATTTATAGAGACAGGATAAGTATATCCATGAAGTATATCTAAAGGATAATCATTTTTATTCATAATTATTTTACTAAGTGCTCTGATACTACCACCAATACCAACTATTGTTGTAGGGACATCAAAACCACATGATGTAACTTGTTTTAACTTCTCTAAAATATAATTTTTTGCACCTTCAATATCACCTTTACTAAAGAAAAGCTCATTTAATCGTACAGTACCTACATCTAAAGATATACATTTTTCAATTTTTCGATTATTAATAAAAGCAAATTCTGTAGAACCACCACCAATATCAACTGTAATAAACTTATCACAGTCTATTAAGTTTTGAGCAGCAACACCACCATAATAAGCCTCTTTTGATCCATCAATAACTTTTATATTTAAACCTAGTTCATTTTTAACTTTTGATAAAAATTCTTTTGCATTTGGAGCATCTCTTAAAGCTGAAGTTGCAACACAAATTATTTTTCTAGATTTTAAAGCTTTTGAGATATTTAAAAAAGATTGCAAAGAGTTAAATGCTCTTTGCATTGGAGCTTCTTGAAGGTTACCATCATTTTCATAACAACCTTCAGAAATTTTTACACGACTTTTTGTTTCATTTATAAGATTAAAAGCAAAACGACTACTTTTTTCTAATACAACCATCCGCATTGAGTTTGACCCAATGTCAATAATAGTTGTGACCTTAGCCATTTTTAAACTTCTTCTTCTTGTAACTGCTCGTATTTAAACTGCAACTCTTCCATTGTTTCTTGGTTATCTGGATCAACTATAATACAATCAACAGGACATACTTCAACACAGGCTGGTTCTTCATAGTGACCAACACATTCAGTACATCTATCCGCATCAATTATATATATCGGATCCCCTTCTTCGATTGCATCATTTGGACATTCTTCTCGACAAGCATCACATGCTATACATTCATCTGTAATTATTAAAGACATTTATTTCCCTAACTAAAATATTATGTTGGAGTTATAACCTATTATTCTTTAATAATTTCTTTAATCAGGGTGAAATAGTATTGCTTTTTAGCCATAATTAAGAATTCAGCTTCCTTATGTATAAAAAGGTCACTACAAATGTATAATGCAGCAGCAATATCAAACTCTCTAATACTACCTGCAAAAAGTACAAAATTGTAATTTTTAGCGTATGCTAAAGAAATTGCAATAGCGCCTGGACTTCTAAATTTTATTTTTTCTTGATTTAACTTTTTTATTACATTTGGATAAGAATATGCTCTTTCAAAAATTCCTATTTGAGGATTTTCTACTTTTATAAAATTTATAGATTTATTATTCAAAATATCTATTTGTTCTAAATTATCATTAACTTTATAAATCATAATATGATTTACTAAATTGACAACATATCCTGCTTTAGTTTCATTATCTATTTGTAAAGCAACAGATGTTCCATAATAAGGCAACCCAGAAAGAAAGTTGTGACTTCCATCTAATGGATCAATTATTATTTTAATATTTGATTTAGAACTTATTAGCCCGGCTTCTTCAGAAAAAATATCTCCAAAAGAGTCTAAATATTTAATAAAAATATTTTCAGCTATTAAATCAATATTTAGAGTGTTGTCTCCGCCATATCCTATAGTAGAAGACTCTTCAAGGTCAGATGAGTCCATATGAGTATTAATATACTCATATAGCTCTTTATTTGCTTTTATAACTGCATTTGTAAATGAGTTATAATCAAACATTTAAGAAAGTACTTTTGTAATCTCTCGTGCAGCTTCTCTGCCATCAACAGCAGCAGTAACTGCTAAGTGTGCACCTCTTTGACAATCTCCACCTGCATATACTTTAGCATTTGAAGTTTGATAATTTATTGTTTCTATTCCACCCCATGAGTTTGTATTAATATTTAACTCTTTTAAAAATAATGGAGCTTCAGGAGAAAACCCAAGTGCAAAAATAATGATATCTGCTTCTTCTATATATTCACTACCTTCAATAATACTAACTCTTTGTCTTCCTGATTCATCAGGCTCAGAAAGACCAGTTTTAAGAAGTTCAATTCCAGATGCTTCATTATTTAATGTAATAATTTTTTTAGGACTTACATTAAATACAAATTCTACACCCTCTTCTTTTGAATTAACAACCTCTTTTTTAGAACCAGGCATATTTGCTTCATCTCTTCTATAAAGACATTTAACTGATTTTGCACCTTCTCTAACTGAAGATCTAACACAGTCCATAGCAGTATCTCCACCACCAATAACAACAACTCTTTTATCTTTTACATCAATAAAATCAGCGTTTTTATTTCCTAAGTTTCTCTTTTGGATACCAGTTAGAAATTCCATTGCAAGATATACATTCGATGCATCTTCGCCATCAATTCCTGCAAATCTACCAGCTTTTGCTCCAATTCCAAGATAAATTGCATCAAATTCTTCATTAAGTTCTGCAACTGTTTTATCTTTCCCAATTTCGCAATTTAAATGAAGTTTCATTCCAGCTTCTAGTAACCAATTAATTCTTCTATCAACTGTTGTTTTATCAAGTTTAAATCCAGGGATTCCATACATAAGTAATCCACCAGCTCTATCTTCTCTTTCAAACATTTCAACAGCAATTCCTTTTCTTAGTAGAAAAGTTGCAGCTGAAATTCCAGAAGGTCCAGAACCAATAATAGCTACTTTTTTATCACCTTTAATTTCTGCAAATTTAGGTTTCATACCATTTTCAAATGCTCTTTCATTTAAATGAGTTTCAACAGCACCAATAGATACAGCACCATGACCAGTATTTAAAGAACAAGCACCTTCACAAAGTACATCTTGAGGACAAATTCTTCCTAGAATTTCTGGAAAGGGAGATGTTTCATTTGATAAGGCAAATGCTAAGTCCATATTCTTTTCAGCAGTCTGCTTTAACCATGCAGGGATAAAGTTATGTAAAGGACATCCTGTATGACAATATGGGTCACCACATTGCATACATCTGTCAGATTGTTCTCTAGCTCTATGTTTACCAAATACTTGGTAAACTTCATTATAATCTTTTAATCTTTGTAATACATCTCTTTTTTCAGGATTTATTCTTTCAAATTTAGTAAAATTTAACATCTCTTAATCTCCCTCATCTGGATTCAGTGGTAACACTGTCATATTTTTAGGCTTAACCATCCAGAAGTTTCTAATTTCAGCTCTGAAGTTTTCTAAAATCTCTTCAGCTCTTTCAGACTCAGTCTCATTTAAATAATCCATAAGTAATCTTTTTAAGAATAGTCTTTCTCTCTCAGTATCATCAGTATCAATTCTTACAGCTTCAATTAATTCTTGGTTCATTTTATCTACAAATGATTTTTCAGGGTCATAAACAAATGATAAACCACCAGTCATACCAGCACCAAAGTTAACACCTGTATTTCCAAGAATTACAACTATACCACCAGTCATATATTCACAAGCATTATCACCTGTTCCTTCTACAACTGCAGTACATCCAGAATTTCTAACACCAAATCTTTCACCTACTGCTGCTCTAATGTATAACTTTCCACCAGTAGCACCATACAGACAAGTATTTCCACCACCTGCAAATTCTGGACCTTGGTGTATTGTATTAACAATAATTTTACCACCATTCATACCTTTACCAACATAATCATTTGCTGCACCTTCAAGGTATAAATTCATTCCTTTACTTAATAATGCTCCAAAAGATTGTCCAGCAATACCTTTTAAGAATATATTGATTGAACCATCAGGTAATCCAACATCACCATAATATTTAGCAATTTCACCAGAAATCAATGTACCAAATGATCTATTTAAATTCGTGATTGTCTCTTTAACTCTAATAGGAGTTGAAGGTTTTTCAATTGTTTTATGAACTTTTTTAAGTAACTCTTTTTCAAACTTATTATTATCAAATGGATCATTTGAATCTTTTTGACACGTATCTATACCATCAATTCTTCTTAATACATTTTGAAAATCAAATTTCTGAGCAAACTCATCATCAATAACTTTTAATAAATCACTTCTACCAACAATTTCTTCAATACTTGTATAACCTAAACTTGCAAGAATACTTCTTACATCTTCAGCAATAAAAGTAAAGTAAGAGATTAATCTTTCTACAGTACCTGTAAAATATTCTCTTAATTCTTCATCTTGTGTTGCAACACCAACTGAACATTTATTTGTATGACAAATTCTTAAAATTTTACATCCAAGTAATGTTAAAGCTGCTGTACCAAAGGCATAAGACTCAGCACCAAGCATAGCTGCTTTAACTACATCCATACCAGTTTTTAAACCACCATCTGTTTGTACATGTACAAACTCTCTTAAATGATTCGCTTTAAGTGCATTGTGTGCTTCAGAAAGACCAAGTTCCCAAGGATTACCTGTGTGCTTAATAGATGTTAAAGGAGCGGCTCCTGTACCACCATCAGCACCAGAAATTACAATTCTATCTGCATATGCTTTTGCAACACCTGCTGCAATTGTTCCAACACCAATAGTTGATACAAGTTTTACAGTAATCTTAGCTTCAGGGTTAATTTGTTTTAAATCAAAAATCAACTGAGCTAAATCCTCAATAGAATAAATATCATGATGAGGAGGAGGTGAAATAAGTGTAACACCAGCAATTGTATGTCTAAGTGTAGCAATATATGGAGTTACTTTATGTCCTGGTAACTGTCCACCTTCACCTGGTTTTGCACCTTGAGCAACTTTAATTTGAATCTCTTCAGCAGATCTTAAATAGCCTGGAGTTACACCAAACCTACCAGAAGCAACTTGCTTAATTTTAGAGTTTTTAAGAGTATTGAATCTTGCTATTTCTTCTCCACCTTCACCTGAGTTTGAAGCACCACCAATAGTATTCATAGCTACTGCCATTGCTTCATGAGCTTCAGGCGAAATTGAACCACATGACATAGCAGCAGTTGCAAATCTTTTAAAGATTTCATCTTTTGATTCAACTTTACTCACATCAATAGCTTCTTTGTCAGAATTAAATTCAAAGAAATCTCTAATAAATTTTTTATCTCTATTATCAACTATCTCTTTTAACTTTTTAAAATCTGAAATATCTTCTTTATTCGCAGCTTGTTTATTATGCATAGCTCTAGTAGTATTTGGACCATAATCATGGTATTCACCACCTTCAATATATTTATAAAAACCACCTAAATCTAAAGGAAAAATATGTTTATCATCAAAAAATGCATTGAAATGTTGTTTTTCAATTCTTTTTTCTATATCTTCATATCCAAGTCCTGCTAAATCCGAATGAGACTGAGAGAAACAATCTTCAATAATTTCATCATTTAATCCAATTACATCAAACAATCTTGAATTTCTATAAGAAGCAATAGTACAAATTCCCATTTTAGACATGATTTTAAGAAGACCCGCATTTACAGCTTTTTGTGTATTTTTAAGGAATCTTTGCATCTCATATTTAGATACATTTTTTCTTTCATATAATGCAACTGTAGAAGCATACATCATGTATGGATACATTGCTGTAACACCATATCCAATCATAACCGCAGCCATATGTGGATCATAAACTTCACCAGTTACTGCAACTATTGAAACATATCTTCTTAGACCTTCTTTTAATAATCGTTCATTAATAAACCCTACAGCCATTGCCATTGGAATTAATTTTACATTTTGATTTATATCTCTATCATCTAAAATAACAACAGATACACTATCTTCTTTTACTGCTTTTATAACATAAGAAGCAAGCTCTTCTAAAGCATCTTTTAAATTTGATTTAAATGTTGTTGAGAATACTCTATTTTTGTAATATGCATCATATCTAGGAGATGTTGGATTACCAAAAGAATTAAGTACATCAAACTTTTCTTTCATTAAAATTGGAGATGCTACTTTTAATCTTTTTGCATATTCAGGCTTTTCATCTAAAATATTATGAACATGTCCAAATCCAGTCTCTAAAGACATTACGATTTTTTCTCTATATGGATCAATAGGAGGATTTGTTACTTGTGCAAATTTTTGTCTAAAAAAGTCAGTAAAATTTCTATTTACAGTTGAAAAACATGCTAAAGGAGTATCATCCCCCATAGAACCAACTGGTTCTTTACCATCTTTTGCCATTGGTTCAATAATTTGATCAATTGCTTCATATGTAATATTAAAATATTTTTGTCTTTTTTCTAACTCTTCCATCTTATAATCATCTGTATCAAGGAATGATTCATCAATGTACTCTTGCAGATAATCCATATCTGCATTTAACCATTTACCATAGTTTTGTGAAGATTTTAAATAATCATTAATGTCTTCTTCTTTTAAAACTTTTCCGTGTTTAAGGTCTAAACCAATCATTTCTCCAGATTGAAGTCTTCCTCTTTCAAGAATATTATCTTCATCTAAAGTTATTGTTCCATACTCAGAAGTGATATACATTTTATGATTTTTTGTAATTACATATTTAGAAGGTCTTAATCCATTTCTGTCAATTAAACAACCAATATGCCTACCATCAGTTAATGATACTGCAGCAGGGCCATCCCAAGCTTCCATTGCAGTTGAAGCATATTCATAAAATGCTCTTAAATCAGCATCCATATGTGGTGCATTTTGCCAAGGTGCAGGAACTAAAGATCTTGCAGCTTTAAAGAAATCAACACCATTTGCAAGCAAAAACTCAAACATGTTGTCTAATGAAGCAGAATCCGAAGACCCTGTTTGTAAGATTGGTAAAATTCTTTTTATTTCTTCTTCAGTAAAAACCTCTGATTTTATATCTTCTGATTTTATTTGAACATTAACTCTATTTGCTTCAACAGAGTTGATTTCACCATTATGTGCAATAGCTCTAAATGGTTGTGCAAGTCTCCATTGAGGAAGAGTATTAGTTGAAAATCTTTGATGAAATAATGCAAACGAAATTCTAAAGTCATCATCTCTTAAATCAACATAAAAATGTTTAATATGCGTAGGCATTATAAGCCCTTTATACGCAATTACTTTTGATGAAAATGTTGGAATATAAAAATCTTTTTTATCTATTAATTTGTGTTCACACTCTTTTCTAGTTAAGTATAACATAGCATCAAATCTTTTAGATGACATTAATGCATTTGCACTAACGAAAACTTGAATAATATGTGGTAAAGTATCTAATGCTTGTTGTCCTAAAGCATCCTTATCTAAAGGCACTTCTCTAGTTAATAATACTTTTAAGTCATTCTCTTCACAGTGTTCTTTAAATGTTTCAATATCGTTTAAATCTTTTGTAAATATCATAGCTACTGCGTAAATTTCAGGTAAATCAACATCTTGTTCACTAGCTATTTTTCTCATAAATCTATTTGGCATAGATAATAATAAACCTGAACCATCCCCAGTTTTACCATCTGCTGCCACTGCACCTCTGTGCATCATTCGCTCAAGCGAAGTTATAGCGTCTTCTAAATTTTCGTGACTTGGTCTATTTTTTAAATCTGCCATTAAACCAAAACCACAGTTATCTTTAAAAGAAGTAAGTAAATCTAAATTACATCCCATCTTTATCCTTTGTGTATTTGTATCTTTATATTCCTCATAAAGTGGAATAATGTATCTAAAAATTGTTTAAAATGCGGTTAAACTAATTAATCCTATTAAGACTGCTTTAATAAAGGTATAATCTATATAAATTTTAAAAAAATATGACAATTCATTAAAATGCTATTTTCATGCTATTTTTCTCCTACTTTTTTTCAAAATTTACATTTTTGTACATAACTCTTACACAACTTTTAATTATACTTTTTTCATAAACAAATTTAAGGAGTGAATATGAAGAAATTAGTAATTGGAGCAGTTGCAGCAGCAGTACTTGCTACATCAGGGTTAGCAGCAGACTATACATTAAAGTTCTCACACGTAGTAAGTGATAACACACCAAAGGGAAAAGCAGCAAGATTCTTTGAACAAAGATTAGAAGAACTGTCTGGTGGAAAAATTGATGTACAAGTTTACCCATCTTCTCAGTTATATAAAGACAATGCGGTATTAAAAGCAATTAGATTAGATTCTGTTCAAATGGCAGCACCGTCATTTTCAAAATTTGGTAAAATCGTACCAAACTTAGCATTATTTGATTTACCATTTTTATTTAAAGATATGGGACACTTACATAGAGTTCAAGATGGTGAAGTTGGTGAAAAATTAAAAGCAATGGTTACTAAAAAAGGAATTGTAGCTTTAGATTTTTGGGATAATCACTTTAAACAATTATCATCGTCTAAAAAACCTCTAATTAAACCAGAAGATGCAAAAGGTCAAAAATTTAGAATCATGTCTTCAAAAGTACTTGAAGCACAATTCCATGCAGTTGGTGCAAATCCACAAATGATGCCTTTCTCTGAAGTTTATTCAGGTTTACAACAAGGTGTAATTGATGGTCAAGAGAATACAAACTCTAACATCTTTACTAAAAAATTCCACGAAGTTCAAAAATACTTAACTGTTACTAATCACGGTTATTTAGGTTACTTAGTTGTAATGTCTAAAAAATTCTGGAATAAATTACCTGCTGATTTACAAGCAAATGTAAAACAAGCTATGAAAGAAGCAACAGCTAAAGAAAGAGAATATGCAGAAGAATTAAATACTAAACAATTTAATGAAATCAAAGCATATGCTGAAAAAACAGGTAACTTAGAAATCATTACTTTAACTCCGGAGCAAAGAAATGAATGGGCTACAGCAGTTAGTAAAATCTACCCTGAGTTTTACTCTGATAGAAAAATTGGTGAAGATTTAATTAAAGGTGCATTAAACACTAAATAATTTTCACTTAAACCACCGAATTTTCGGTGGTTTAAAGCCATTCAAATCCTTTCTTAAAAACACATAAAAACTTCAAAAAAACAAAATTTTTCTTATAAAAAAACTATAAAGTAACACTAAAAAAACAAATTCAGAAATTTCTTTTAAAGTACATAATACGTACATAACTTTAGATTATAATTTTCCTAAAGTAGAAAAAAGGAGAATAAATGACAACTACAATGAAAAGTTTAATATCAAGTGTTGCAGTAGCTTCAATGTTGATATTTACTGGTTGTGGGGAAGACAAAAAAGAAGAGAAAACTATAGCTAAAAAACAGGCTGACTCAACAGGTCAATATGTACTAAAATTTTCTCATGTTGTTAGTCCAAATACACCAAAAGGAAAAGCAGCAGATTTCTTTGAACAAAGACTAGAAGAATTGAGTAAAGGTAGAATTGATGTACAAGTTTACCCATCATCTCAATTATATAAAGACAATGCTGTACTAAAAGCACTTAAACTTGATTCTGTTCAAATGGCAGCACCAAGTTTTTCTAAATTTGGTAAAATTGTACCTCAACTAGCTCTATTTGATTTACCATTTCTTTTTAAAGATATGGGTCATTTACATAGAGTTCAAGATGGTGAAGTTGGACAAAAACTAAAAGATATGGTTACATCAAAGGGATATGTAGCTTTAAACTTTTGGGATAATCACTTTAAACAACTATCATCTTCTAAAAAACCTCTAATTAAACCAGAAGATGCTGTTGGTCAAAAATTTAGAATCATGTCTTCAAAAGTACTTGAAGCACAATTCCATGCAGTTGGTGCAAATCCACAAATGATGCCTTTCTCTGAAGTTTATTCAGGATTACAACAAGGTGTAATTGATGGACAAGAGAATACAAACTCTAACATCTTTACTAAAAAGTTCCATGAAGTTCAAAAATATTTAACTGTGACAAACCATGGTTATCTAGGTTACTTAGTTGTAATGTCTCAAAAGTTTTGGGACAAATTACCAGCTGATTTACAAGCAAACGTAAAACAAGCGATGCAAGATGCAACTGATAAAGAAAGAGAATATGCAGAAGAATTAAATAATAAACAATTTAATGAAATCAAAGCATATGCTAAAAAAACTGGTAATCTAGAAATTATCAATTTATCAGCTGAACAAAAAGATGCTTGGAGACAAGCTGTAAGTAAAATCTACCCTGATTTCTACGACAATGGTAAAATTGGAGAAGAATTAATCAAGGGTGCATTAGCAACGGAGTAAGTATGTTTAAAATTATAAGTAAAATAATCGGTTTTATAAACCAATCAATTGCGGCAGTGGGTATTAGTGCTGGTGTTGCAGTTGCGTTTACAAATGTTGTAGCAAGATATGTTTTTGATGCTTCATTAGTATGGGCTACAGAGTTGACAATCTTTTTATTCATGTGGAGTATCTTTTTTGGTGCTGCTTATTGTTTCAAAAAAGATGCACATATCGCTGTAACAGTCGTATTAGATATTGTTCCTTCAAGAGTTGCAAAAGTTATGTTACTAATTTCACATTTAGTAACTATAGTATTCTTAGCAGCTGTTGCTTACTTTGGATATGAATATTTATTACTAGTTATTGAATTAGATGAAAGATCAATTGACCTTTGGGATATGCCAATGTGGATTGTTTATTTAGTTATTCCTGTTGCATTTTCATTCGCAGCTTATAGAGTTGCCGAAAGAATTCATGTAATTTTAACTACATCTCATGAGAAAATTTTAAAAGAGAGTGAAGCAGAACAAGTTCTTGCTGGTATGGGTATTGGAGCTAGTAGAAATGCTGATAATAAAAATGTTCAGGAGTTAAATAAAATGGTTAAAGAAGTTGAAAAGAAAACAGGAGGATTACTATGAGTGTAGCACTACTATTTGGAATATTTTTCTTCCTTGTAATTCTTGGAACTCCTATTTCTATATGTTTAGGAGCATCTACTTTTATAACATTAATGGTATTTACAGATATTTCTCCTATTGAAATTTCGTCAATGATGTTTGAAAAAATTGAACATTATTCATTAATGGCAATTCCTATGTTTATTTTTGCAGGTAACCTTTTATCAAAAGGAAGTGCGGCACAAAGAATTATTGAATTTGCTAAGTCAATTGTGGGTCACTTACCAGGTGGTCTTCCAATTTCTGCAATTTTTGCATCTATTATCTTTGCAGCTGTTTCTGGTTCATCTCCAGCAACTGTTGTTGCAATTGGTTCTATTATGTTTGGTGCAATCATTCAAGCGGGTTATCCTAAAAAATATGCTGTTGGTACTATTGCAACAGCAGGGTCATTAGGAATTTTAATTCCACCATCAATTGTACTTATCGTATATGGTGTAACAGCAGAAGTTTCTATTGGTAAACTATTTATGGCAGGTGTTATTCCAGGTATTGGACTTGGAATTATGATGATGGCAGTAACATATATTGGTGCAAGAAGACTTGGGTTTGAAAGAACTGAGCCTCAACCATTTAAAGTAAGATTAGAGAAGATGAAAGATGCTTCATGGGGTCTTATGACAATTGTTATTGTAATTGGTGGTATTTACGGTGGAATCTTTACTCCAACTGAAGCTGCAGCTGTAGCTTGTGTTTGGGCATTTGTTGTTTCTGTATTTATTTATAAAGATATTAAATTAACAAATATTTATAAAACAGCATTAGAGTCTGCAAAGACAACATCAATGATTATGTTTATTATTGCAAATGCAATGTTATTTGCACATTTCCTTACAATTGAAAATATTCCTCAAGGAATTACAAATGCACTAATTGAAGCAAATGTTGATAAATATATGTTCTTATTAATGGTTAACTTACTTCTAATTCTTGCAGGTTCATTTATGGAACCATCTGCAATTATTATGATTATGGTACCGTTATTACTTCCTGTTGCAGTTGCACTTGGAATTGATCCAATTCACTTTGGTATTGTAATTACGATCAATATGGAACTTGGAATGGTGTCCCCACCAGTTGGACTAAACCTGTTTGTAACATCTGGACTAACAGGTATGAGTATAAAAGATGTAATCGTAGCAGCTTTCCCATGGACAATGACAATCCTAGTTGGTCTTCTGTTAGTTACATATATTCCAGATATCGCATTATTCTTACCAAACTTAATGTATGGTTCATAAGGACTAAAAAAGAGCTTTTAAAGCATGATAAAATGAGGGAAACCTCATTTTATCAAAATCAAACTTCACAAAAAAACACAAAAAGCAAGAGTCCTTCGGTTGATTCTTACTTTCCTCTTGTTTTCAAGACAAAAAACAAATAAAGAAATTGAACTATTCATCTATTTTTTTAATAAATATTTCTTTACATAATATTTATTATTAGCTATTTTACACCATCCAAATTTATCACAATACTCAATATCTACTAAATCATCTCTTTTTTGTTTTTTTACTATATTTGCTTCAGAAAAAGGGTTATCATATATATTTGCAATATTTGAAACTACTCTCATTTTATTTGTTTTTTCTTTTTCTTTTTCTTTTTTAGTAGTTAAAACTTTTACTTTAGTTTCTTTTTTTTCTTTTAATTTATTTACTTCGTCTTTTAAAAAAGCTATTTCATTTTTTAAATTATTTAATTCATTTTGATTTATATTAAAAGTTTGATTTTCATTTGAATCATTTAGTAAAACTCTTTTATCTTTATAAAGTTCACTCATAATCAACTCTATTTTTTCATTTATTTTTTCTATTTCATCACTATTTAAAGAACTCTTATCTTTTGTAATAGATACATCTTTTAACAAACTTTCAAACCCTACTTTGAACAAAAAAAGTTCTAGTTCTGTAGTTTTAACAACATTATCATTTGAAAATAAAATATTAAAACTCATCACTAATATAAATAAATATCTAAACATCAATTCTCCATACTAAAAGTAGAAAAAACTATTTTCTCTTTATCTTTTTGTTTTACTATAAATAAAACTTTATCATCTTTTTGTAATACAATGAATTTCTCAATATCTTTTAATAAAATATCTATAAAACTACTATTATAAAACTCTATTGATGATTTTTCTTTTTGAAACTTATCTTTACTCTCTATTCTTACTAAGTGATTATTAGAAGATATCATATATGTTATATTTGAATAAAAAGCATTATGAAAACTATTATTACTTTTAAACATCACCATTGAATTTTTATCTCTATCTTGTAGAAAATCTATTTTTCCTTTTGATTCTGCAATATCTTCAGTAAATATATTATAAAGATGGTTAATCTCATCTTTTTTATTTATATGACTTTCAAACTTACTATTTGATAATTCTGTATCATCTAAAGTTTTATACATAAAAACTAATATAATCATAAATATAGTGATAGAAATTACAACTTCTAATAGTGTGAATGCTTTTTTACCTGTAAATAGGATTCTGTTACTATTCATCAAAGTTCTAGTTTAAACCTATAAATATCTTTTTTGATACCATTTTCAAAACTATATGAAGTTTTATATTCACTTATTTTTAGAGAAAAGTCGTCACCTTTATATTCTTGGGTTTCTAAAATTTCATCTTTTACTTTTATTTTTATTTCTTTAAATTCTCTTCTTAAATCATCATCTTGAATAGAAAAAAGTCTATCCATATAAATATTTTCATTTCTTTTTTTATACTCTTGTGTATCCATTGCCATCATTAAATACTCTTTATTCTTTTTTTCAGTAGTAGCTCTATCTAATATGAAGATATTATTGCTTTTTATTTGAAAAAGTGAAAGCATTACGATAGAAAGTAAAGATGTAGCAATAATAACTTCCATTAAAGAAAATGATTTTTTACCTCTAAACATGATTTCATTTTTCTTCATCATGATTCTATTTTATTCCAATCCTAACTGCTTCATCAACAGAGGTATCACCATTTATTAGCATCAATTTTAATTGCTCATGTAGTGGTATCATTTTATTTTCTAAAGATAATTTCATTAAAGTATTATCATCAACTTCACCTTTTAGATACTCTTTTATCTCTTCACTTATAACAAAAATTTCTCCAATAGCAACACGTCCTGTATAACCTGTAAAATTACAAGATTTACACCCTACACTTTTATATATCTTATTACTATGTTCTAAACCAAAAAGTTCGTGAGAAGCATCTGATTGGTCTTCACATTTACACTCATTACAAAGTTTTCTCACCAACCTTTGAGCAAGTACGGCAAGTAAAGAAGATGAAATTAAAAACTTTTCAACTCCCATATCTATAAGCCTTGTAATTGCAGCAGGAGCTCTATTTGTATGAAGAGTAGAAAACAGTAAGTGTCCTGTTAATGCAGCTTGAACAGCAATAGAAGCTGTCTCATTATCTCTAATCTCACCCAACATGATAATATCTGGGTCTTGTCTTAAAATTGAACGAAGCCCAGATGCAAAAGTAAGCCCTACTTTATTGTTTACTTGTATTTGTGAAAAATCATTTGATTTATATTCAACTGGATCTTCAACTGTGATGATATTTTTTTCTTCACTTACAACTTGATGCAATAAAGAGTGTAAGGTTGTCGATTTTCCACTTCCTGTTGGTCCAGTTACAAGTACCATTCCATATGAGTTCTTAACAACTTTTTCAAGTTCATTTGTAATATATGAAGGGAAACCAAGTTCAGTAAGATTTAGTAAATCATCACTTTGCATCAAAATCCTCATAACTACTCGTTCACCATAAAAAGTTGGTAAAATAGAAACCCTGATATCTAAAGTATTCCCTGCAATTTTTATCTGTGTTCGTCCATCTTGGGGAATTCTTTTTTCACTAATATCTAAATTTGATATAACTTTAATTCTAGAGATTACAAGTGACATAATATTTTTATCAAGTTCAATATGTTTAGCTAAAACACCATCTATTCTATATCTTACTTCTGATTTATATTCGTGCATCTCAATATGAATATCCGAAGCTTTTTTCTTAATTGCTTGATAAAAAAGTGAGTTTACAAATTTGATAATTGGAGCAGACTCTTCTGAAGTTAAAATATCACTTCCAACTTTTAAAAATTCGCTTACTGAAAAATCTTCATCTTCTAAAGTTGCATCTTCTTGTTCTTGCTGAATTGCACTCATCTCTTTATCAGTTTTTATCTCTAAAAAACGGTTATAAAGTTTTTCATATGAAATTTCATCTAAAAAAACAATCTCATACTCATAATCACATTTTGAAAGATAATCAAAAGAAAGACTTATATAATCATTTGATAAAGCAATAACAACTTTATCCTCTAGTTTTGTGAAAAGCACATAATTTTTTAATGCTTTATCATATGCTTTTATTTCATCATAAGGAACTAACGAAGTATCATGTATTTCTTTTATATTCATATTACTGACCTAAAAATTCTTTTACTCTTTGTTCATGTAGTTTCTCAGAGCTCATCTTTTCTTTTGTTTGAGTATAGTCATTTTCATTTTTTAAAGAATTAAGTTCTTCGTCTAAATCATTTAGTTTTTCTTCATACTCTCTTTCTTCTTTTTTATTTTTTATCTGATTCTTTTTTACTCTTATTAGAGATTCTATTAAATATTTATCTTCAATAGATTTTAACTTGGCAAGCTCATTTCGTACAAAAGTCAAATCTTTTGCTTTTGGGATTAAATATGGAGTAATAATTATTACTAAATTTTTTCTTTCTCCACTTTTACTATCATTTTGAAATAATCTACCAAGTAATGGAATATCACCAAAACCAGGAACCTTATCAACTGTATTTTCTTTTCTATCTTCTATTAACCCACCAATAATTACACTTTCACCATTATTAACAATTGCAGTTGTTTTTACCTCTTTTTTAGAAGTATCAGGATTTCCACTTGAAGTATTTGTTTGTTTAACACCTTCTAAAATTGTATTAATTTCTAAAGTAACTTTATTATCATTTGAGATTCTAGGTTTTACTTTTAGTGTCAATCCTATATCTTCTCTTGCAAATGAATTATTAACTGTACCACCATCAGTTGTACTTGTCCCAGTTTGAATTGAAATAGTTTCACCTACATAAATTGAACTCTCTTTATTGTTTATACATAAAATTGAAGGTTCAGATACGACATCTAAAGCGTAGTTTTGATTCAAAAATGAAATAGAAGCACCAAGAGCAAGTCCTGAACTCAATGTTGGTATATCAAGTCCAATAGTACCTATATCAAAAGGAAGAGCTGAACCATTATTTAATTTTGAAGAAAAACTATATAATCCAGAACTAGTAGTTTTTCCGCCTAAGATTCCATACTTAATACCAATATCATTTACCATATCATTATTTACTTCTATAATCCTAGCTTTTACATAAACTTGTGCTTTATCTTTATCAAGTTGAGACAATAACTCTTTTATATATTCAACTTCGTCACTAGGGCCCATTAGAACAATTGAATTTGTTTCTTCATCAACTGAAGATAGCGGTTTACTATCAGGGTCAATATATTTTTTCTTTCCAATAATTCCATCAATTATCTTAATAACATTTATAGCTTCCACATTTTTTAAAGTATAAACCTCAACTACTCTTTTTATTAGAGATTCATTACTATCCATTTTACTAATATATTTTTTTAAATAATTTGTATTAATTCTATTTCCAATAATTACTAAAGAATTATTCTCTTTGTTTGATACAACTTGAACTTTTTCGGTTTCTATTTTAGGATTAAAAATTGATTTAGCAATTGCATCCAAGTTCTTTTTTGCATCTATTGCTTGTATATTTTTTAGTTCAATAACTTCCATACTTTTTTTAGCACCAGAAGTCATAATCCCAACTACTTTTTTTACAGTTACAATATTATCTTGAAAATCAGTTAACACTAAAGTGTTTGCATCTTTATTTGTTACAAGTTTTGCATTTTTTGAGATAAGATGACGAACTTTTGAAGCTATATAATCTACATTTGCATTATAAACTTTAAAAACCTCTGTTACCATTTGATTGTATTTATGTTTTGATTTTGAAGTTATTACGGGTACGTTATTTTTAGCACCTTCTGCTAACTTTACTATTCTTAGCATATCCTCATTATTTACAAGAGTAAAACCTTTTGATTCAAGAACATAGATTAAAATTTTTACTAATTCTTTTTTATCTACAGGTTTATTTGAGATAAAGTCTACTTTTCCTTTTACATCCTGAGTTACAAGTATATTTTTATCTATTATTTTAGAAGTAATTTTCACCAAATCCATTATCTGCAAATCTTTAAAATTTATATTTATTTTTTCTTCATCTGCAAAAGAAAAGCAACCAAATAAAACCACCAATAAAAAAACTTTAATCAATTTCATAATCTAACTCCACGATTTCATTATTTCTTAAAACTTCAATAGTCAAATACTCTAATTTATTTATCTCATTATATATTTTAAAGGCATCTGCATAAGAGTTTATTTTATTTCCATTAATACCTTTTATCACGTCATTTTGCTTTAAACCAAGTTTTCCAAAAACTGAGTTTTTATTTACTTTATCAATTTTAAAACCATCAATTTTTCCAGCTTTTCTTATATCTTTTATTGCAATATCTTTCCAAACTTTATCAAGATTATTTACATAAGAGTTAAGATAATTTCTTTTTACTTTAATAGTATCTTCATTCACTATTATATTTTCATTTCCTTGAGGAGTTTCATTTTTAAATTCATATGCCACTTTCTTATCAAGAGGTAGCTCTATTTTAAACTCTTCTAGATTTTTTTCAAAAACAATATATTTTTTATATAGCTTAGTAAGAGTATATCCATTAAACTTTTCATATTGTTCTAATATCGTACTTTTATTTGATGATTTCTCTTGAATTATTGCCCAACCACCGTTATTTGACGTGGAATAAACAGCTTTAAGTTGATATTTTGAAAGGGTTTCAATAGTTTTTACTTTTATTTTTTTATCTATTTTTGGTGTATTCATTTTAACATTTGAATAAAAACCATCATACTTTTGATATGGTAAACTAATATTTGAATTATCTAAAAACTCTATTCCATTTTTGGGTAATAATAAAGAGAAAATAGTCATCAATACATATGCAAATAGTATTACAAAAGCATAAGGTACAGTTTTTTCTAAAAAAGTATTAAAGTTTATATTCATAATAATACTTCCCATCTTTTAGTTTAAATTGATTTAAAATATTTCTATATTTTGTTTTCATAAGAGTTGAAGGAATCAGTTCTCCTAGAACTTTCTTATCAAAAAGAGAATAACTTCCTTTAAACTCACCAAAATCACCAATAGAATTAATCTTAATACTATTAAAATTTATAATTGAATGACTTAACTCTAATCTTTCTATCTTCGAAGGCAAGAAGTTTTTTAAAGAATTAGAAACTCTTATTTTTTCTATATTTACTTTTGAAAATATTAGATATGTACTTATATTAGCATTTTGAATGAGAGCAGTATTTATTCCATCATAGTAAACTTCTGAGCTATTTATATTCAAAGAAAAAAGTTCTTCATTTCTTACTTCTTCTGAAATAATAATATTATGTTTATACAACTCTTTTTCTAGCAAATTGTATAAGCTTTCTTTTGGTAAAAAAATCAATAGTGATATAAAAAAAACTGAGATAAGTAAAATAGTTTTAAATATAAACTTCATGATTAAATTCCTATTTCCATTGAAATACTTCTTTTTTGAATATCAAGTTTTTTTAGTATTAATTTTTCATTTAATATCTTATTTAAAAACTTATTTAACACCCTCGGATTTTTTGATTCTATTTTTAACTTTATAATATTTGAGTTCTCAACTTTTAATATTTTCTCTTTTCTAAAAGTAGAATTTCTAACAATATTATCAATTTTTCTTCTTATTTGATTTTTATTAAACCAAGTTTTTTTATACTCCTTAAAATCTTTTGATTTCATTTTTACATTTTCATATGTTTGAATACTATTTTTGTATTCTTCTTTTTTATTAGAAACAGATACAAAAGAAACTATAAAAACAGTTATCATCAGTGCTAAAATATACATAGGATTTAATTTATTCATAGTTTAATCCTAACTTTTAAAACAAAAGAGTTTGCACTGCTTGATAATATTTTATATTTTTTTGATAAAAAATCATCTACCTTATTTTTATCAACTGATAAATATTCTAAGTTTAAAGTTTCATTCTCAATATTTAAGCTTTTTAAATCGAAATTTCTATTACTCAAAACATATGCAATAGCTTCTCTTTTTTTATTCTCTTTTTTTATACTTTTATCATATTTACTTAAAATAGAATTTGTCTGAATCATACTAGAAGGTAATTTACTTATCTTTTTTAACTTTTCTATAGCAACTTCATTTTTATTTATTTGAGAAGAAAAATCAACATATTTTATGATATTTGTTACTATTAATAAAGCAAAAAATAAAAACATCAAATAATAATACTTTGTATTTACAACATCATTATATAATTTGATTTGAAGTTTATAGGTACTTAATTTTATATTGTTAATAACCTTTTTTAAATCCATCACATCATCTAAAAGGTTATTTGGAACTTTTATAAGAATACCTTCTGAGGTATACATAAATTTCAACTCATCTACTTTAAAAGATTTAAAATTTTGACACTCATTTTGTGCAAAATAAATTGATGAAATATTTGATATAGGAATATTTAAAGTTTTTATAGTTTCATATATTTTTTTATTATTGTAAGCAAAACATAAAAAAATGTTCTCTTCTAGTTTTATAACTTGATAAGTTAAAGTTGAAGTATCATCAATAATATCTTCAAAAAGTGTAGGTAAAACATGGCGAGCTTGAGTTTCTGTTTTAACAGGAATTTCAAATTTCCTCACCCAATAAAATTCAGGAGAGATTATAATCTCTAGGTTCCCAACAAAGTGAGTAATTTTAGTTTTTGTTGTCAAAAATATTTTTTGTGTTTCTTTACTTGAAACTAATGTCAAAATATTCAACCTTCCCATCATTTTTTAAAATATAATACGCACTTGCAATAGCACTGTTATATTTTGCTTCAATACTAAGTTCATATAAATTTTCAGCTTTTAAAAAACCTAAATCTTCTTTTATTCTTAGTATTTCTTCACTGTAACTTTTTATAATAAAAGCATTTATTATATCATCTACTTGCTTACTAGTCTCAACTTTTTTGTTTTCAATTTGTAACTTTTCTTCATAAATTTCTTTAAAAAGTTCATAATCAAAAACGTTATTAGAAATAAAATGTTCCTCAATTACTTGCGAATCTTTATTTCTCATTTCATTTATATCTATTTTTTCATACTTTTTTATACCAAACTTGATATCTAAATCATCTATTTTAATAGGAATACTTGTTTGCAAAAGTTCATTTTCTAAAACCTCATCGATATCATCTTTATGCTCTCTTAACAGTTTTGAGACTTCATTTTTTGTATTTTTTATTGCTATTAATACTTGTGTATTATTTAAACTATAATTTTGTTTTTCTAAAAAGACATCAGTATCATCAAGATTTTTTAAAATCAGTAAACTGATTGTTGTAATAAAAAAAAGAGTGATTAATAATACAACACCTTTTTTCATAAAAACTATCCTAGGTTCATAGAAAATATTGGTAATAGCATAGATAGAACAATAATTCCAATAGTTATACCTACAAAAAGCATAAAAACCGGTCCTAATAAAGATAAAAGAACATCTGTTTTATCTTTATTCGCTTCATTATATAGTTGTGCTAGATTATTTAGAATCTCACTCAACCTACTTGTATCTTCACCAATAGAAATAGAATGAATAAATGATTCATCTATTTTATAAATCTTATTATTATATAAAAGAGTAGATAGTTTTTTACCTTCTACCACACTTTTAGAAGACTCTACAAAAACTTTTTTAATAACAGAGTTTTTTAATATATTTGCGCTCAAATTTATAGACTGAACAATAGGAACTCCTGATTTAATTAAAATTGAATTCATGTAAGAAAATCTTGCAAGTTCCGCTTGTTCAATCAATTTCTTAAAAAAAGGAAGTTTTAACAAAAACTTGTCAAAAGTATATTTAAAAAGAGTACTTTTTTTAAGAAGAAATACAAATGTTAAAATGAATATACTTAAAAATAAAAGAATATATAGATAGTTATTTGAAAAAAAGTCTCCCAAGATAATTACAATTTTTGTGATTTCAGGTAACTCTTGATCGTGTTGCGCAAAAATTGATGTAATTTTAGGAACAATAAAGCTTAGCATAAAACCAACTGTAAAGAATGATACAAAAAGGATAAATAAAGGATAAATTGAAGCAGAAGTCACCTGTTTTCTTATTCTATCCTGTTCTTTTAAAAATACTGAAAGCTCTAAAAGAACTGATTCTAAAAGACCTCCACTTTCACTAACTTTTATAGATTGTTTATAAAACTCTGGAAGCCTTACAATCTTTTGAGAATCTAAAGCATCATAAAAAGTTTTACCTTCATCAAGATATGTTTTTACGGTATCAAAAAAAGTATATAAAGACTTATTGTCTTTATATCTTTGTTTAAGTAAATTCATAGAACCTATTAAAGTAATACCAGATTTTAAATATATACTTAAATCACGGCTAAGATAAGAGAGTGTTGGTAAATCAAGTTTCTTACTTCTTTTAAAAGATACTTTACCAAAGTTAAAAGTATCTTCTTTTAAACTTGTATACAAAATACCTTTTGCTTTTAACTTTATTTTTGCTTCTTCTAAAGATATTGCTTCTATTTTTGATTTTACTTTTAAACCAGTTGAATCAAAACCACTATATTTATAAAGCATCTTTTACCTCTATTTCATTTTCAGAAAACTTATCTACGATTTCATTTGTATTTTCAAATACTTTTGCATTTTTTAAAATTGATGAAAAGAGATAAACTCTTTCATCTAAAGTATCTACTATAATATCTTTATGTTTTTTATCACTATTTATTTTTAGTTCAAAAAAAGGTTCATATTCAATATCGTCAAGTCTTATCTTTGTAAAATCATAACTATTTAAATCTTTATTATAATTATAAACTTCAGGAATTTGAGTAAAAAGATTTTTTATTTTTATATCTTTATTTATATTTTCATCAATAAAAATATAACAATCTTTTGTTTCCTCTTCTATACAAACTAAAGACAAAGTATTTTCATAAGAAAACTTCTTTAGCATAAACTCTTTTACATTTTCTAAACTTACTTTATACTCTTTCTCTTTTTTTATATTAAAACTTGAAAAAACTAAATAAGAGACAATAGAAATAAGAAGTATTACAATAACAAGTTCTATTAGAGTAAATGATTTTTTCACTCTAATAGACTTTATGATTTATTTATTACATTTAGAGTAATAAATATCATCTTCTGTACTCTCTTTTTTATCAGCACCCATTGATACTAAATCAAATGACTTATCTTTTTGAAGATATATAAAACTATTTCCCCAAGTATCTTTTGGAAGTTTTCCATCTTCAAAATATTTTTTTTCTACAAGTAAGCTTAATCCTTCTTCAGTAGTAGGATAAGAAGATATATCTAGTTTATAAAGTTTAAGTGCTTGTGCAACACTTTTCATTTGAATACATACTATTTTTTCCTTTGCTTCTTCACTTTTACCTGTAAGATTTGGTAAAACAAAAGCTGCTAGAAGACCTAGTATAATAATAACAACCATAAGTTCCATTAAAGAGAACGCTTTTTTCAATGTTTTTTCCTTTTATATCCATTTTTACATGATTTTATCATAGCAAAACTTCTATCTTTTTTAGTTACATTTTTTTAGTTTATAAGAAATGTATTGCACTAGCTTTACAATACTTTGCACTACTTCCTGAAAAAAGTATTTCAGGAACACCATGGATGACAAGTTTATTTTTTGAATGATATGCTGATAATACCATACTTAAATTTGCGTCAAACCCAATATCTGATTTTGTAATAAAATAACCTGTGCATTCGTCAATAGGATTTTCTATTTTAAAAAGAACAGCTTCATTAGTTGGAAATGAATAAATTTGAATGACTTTTGTTTTTCCACTTGGAATAACTGAAGCAACTAATAAACAATAACTACTCAATAATATAAAACAAACTTTTTTTAACATTCTTTTCCTTTTTTAATATCTTATTTTTATGGAACTATAATTGCATTGATAAAACATACATCCTTATCAAATATTATTTTAACATTTTGATTACTTGTCTTTGAAGATAGTAATAAAGAAAACTCTTTATTAAAATTATCTCTTGCTGGATTTAAACATAACGTATCCCATGAGCTATAACAAGTGCACTTTGTATAATCTATAATAGGTGTTGGATTATCTAACCTAAAAGTGATTGTTTTACCATCATAAGCAGAAGACAAATCTTTTACTTTTCCTATGTGCCATCCTTGTGTAGCAAATAAACTTGCGCTAATTATCATAGCTAATAGTATTTTTTTCATTTATTTCCTCTTCTAATCTATTTCTTGTAGTCCAGTTATGATACATATAGATTGTGCATTGTCTATTACATATCTTAATTTCTTATTTCTAGCTTTTGCAGACATTGCATAAGAATACTGAGCTTTGTTAAATTCTGTTCCATCCATATTTATTTGAGCTCTACTATAGCTACAATGTCCTGGTATTTGAGGAGATGAAATATATGCTACTCCATTATTTAAATATAAATTCCAATCAGTGAGTACTGTAGGAGGCCAATACCTAACTGCAAAAGCATTTACATTTAATAGTGTAAACGCAAATAAAAATGTCAAACTTATTTTTTTCATTAATATTCCTTCCTTTAATGTTTTGTAATACTTTCGACTCTTACGAAAAATGAAGATAAAAAAGAGATTGAATCATTCATAAACGAAAAGTAGAGTTTCAAGCCCTGGAGTGTTATTTGAAAGGTATTTCAATTCTTTTACTATTATTACAAACTTGTTTAATAACTTTTTCTATTCGATTTTTATCAAAGTCTGCAATTCTAACTATAAATGGATATTTATAAATTGAAATAAAATGACTATTACCACTTTCTGACAATTTTTCTTTATTAATATTACAGTTATTGAAATCAATATTAGAAACTTTCAAATCCTCTTTTAATGAAGAGAAAAATAAAGTTTCTTTTTTTTTCAAAATATTATAATTGATAACTTTATTATTAAATACTCCTTTAAAGTTTACTATACACATGTAATAATTTTGCATATAATCTATTGTTCTATTACAATTAATTGAACTCCGATAAAATAGAGGCTTCTTAACTTTAAACTTTTCTATGCTTATTTCAGATTGATCAAAAAAACCTAACTTTATAAATATAAATACTACAACAAATAGTAAACAGATATAAGTACTTACTTTAAACATCTTGGAAACTCTAATCAAAAATTACCCTTTACTTTAAGAACATTTGATACATCCATTACTCCTGTCATTTCGTATCTAACAAAACTTTTACTCATTTCTTTCATAAATTTAACTCTATATCTTGATATATCGTTAGCAAATTTATAATGACCAGAAGCACTGGCTTTTTTAGATAGATACTCAAGTTGACTATCAATTTCAGTTTGAAATTTCAATAAATCAATTTCCGATTTAAGTTTAAAAAGACTTTTAATACGTGTCCATATTTTATTAGTAGTTAATGCATTTGACATTATTGTTATTGCCTCCGCATTAAACATATGCACAAAAGCCGCAGAAACGGCACCATTAGCAAACTTACCTCCAGATAATTCTGAAGCAGTTCCTCCAATTACACCTGCAATTGTAGTTCTCAAAATAAATCCTCCAGAATCTTCTCCTCCAAGTGTTGTTCCCGGGCTAAATGCAGAAGCTGTAAATCCAGACCAAAAACCTGCATTCCACTTTCCACCTTGAAGTTTATTAATTCCAGCTCTACTTATTCCATGAGCAATAGCCTTTTTAACTGCATTTACACCACCTCCATTTAATAAAGATGAACTATGCCCAAAGTAATCTCCTATCGCTCCCGCAATTCCTCCACCTAATACTCCAAATGCAGCTCCTTTTAAAGCACCAGAGAGAGAACCAGTCATTATAAAGCCGGAGGCAAAACCTGTTACAGCACCAGTTATTGCTCCTGCAATAACACTACCTAAAGTTGTAGTGGTTAAAGCACCCATCCCTGCAGCAGTACCAAAAGAAGTACCCCATCCTGCAACCCAAGCAGAAGCTGCACCGGCTGTAAAATATGAAATAATTGCTATAACAACAATCTTACTAATCTTCTTCCATAACTTTTTAATTGATTTAAAAAAGAAGCCAGAAGGATCAGTATACTTCAAAGGATTGTTCTTAACATAAGTATATCTATTATAACTTTGTGTATCTTTAGAATCCTGTATATGTGGATCAGCAGATAAGAACCTTGCAATAGTAGGATCATAAACCCTTCCATTCATATGGATAAGCCCTACTTCATTTATATGTTCATGTCCAGTAAATCCTCTATTTGTTGTAGGAGATGTTGTTTGTACTTCATTTCCAAACTTATCTAAGTTTAACTGTTTACCAAATGGTTTATATGCTCTACGTTCAACTACTACACCTAGGTTATCTGTTATAGTATCTACTGAACCTAAGTTATCATAGTGTAAGAACTTAGCAGAGTATTGATCACTTTTATTTGAGAATATTGATACTAGTTTTCCATTTGCATAGATAAAGTATTTATCTTCACTTACACCATTTGCATAGAAATTCTTTTCATATGATTTTCCAAGATAGTGAATAGTATCACTTCCTGATGTCTTTTTAAATCTTTTATTATTTGCATCATAATCAAAGGTAACAATCTTATTATCTGATTCTATTTTTATAGGTTTGTTAAATGAGCTATATGTGATAATTTTACCATCATTATTTGTCATATTTCCATTTGCATCATATGTAAATGTTTTATTACCTATACTTGATACAGCATGTGGTCTTGAGGTATTATATTCATAATGTCCTATATCAGATTTATAAGTCATATTTCCTATTTCATCATATTGGTATGATAATACAGAAGATGTACCTTTTGTATCTATATTTGCGTATGTTAATCTATTTAAGGAATCATATATATAGTTATGTTCTACATCAAGTTTACTATCTACTCTTCTTGAAACATTATTTAAACTATCATATTCAAATGAAAGATTTCTTATCTCTTCAGTGCTACTATCATAGCCTGTTTTCATACTATAAACTATACCTCTTCTATCATAATGAGCTGTAGTTTCTAAACCATTTCCTGATAAATATGAAGTTATGATTCCTAGTGAGTTTTGATTTAATACTTTATAGAAGTATATATCATCTGATTCTAAGATTTCAGTATATGCTGAAGCTTTATTAGTATAAGCATTTGACAGTTCTTCATAATATCTTACTTTTTGATTTAAATCTTTTATATAGTTTACATCACTTGTTAGATTACTTAAGGCTGTTTCATAAAAAGATACTATTTCGGCACTTGTTCCATAGAAAAGAAGATTGTCTTCTTTTGTATAGATTGTTGAATCATGAGACATTTCATCTGGGCAGAAGATTATTATTCCATCTACATTTCCACAATATAATAACTTTTGAGATTGTTCTTTTTGTACTTTTAGTTCTTCTAATAATGAAACAGAATATTCTGCTATATTTATTAAGTCATCTTTAAATGTTGCATATAGCGTCGCTAATTCTGCACTATCAGAACCATTTAACCATTGTTGTAGGTTTGCTTCATTTAGGGTATTTGTAGTTTTATTATAGTTTGATACAACTCCTTCAAGGGTATATATTAAATCTTTTAGTTCATTTACATGATTTTTTAATTGATTTACAATATCAGCTTTAGCAGGATTATCTTTATATAGTTCTATAATATTTGTATATCTTATTACATCTAGATTATATTTATTTATTTTAGCTGTATATTCTACTGATAATTTTTTATTTTCAAGATATTGTTGCATGTCATATGCAATTTCATCTCTAAATCTATCAGCACTAACAACTCCTGCATTTCTTCTTGGTGTTGTTACTGAATCCAAGTATCCATGTTCATTATAGTTATTTTTTATCTCTACATTATTTGGTTCTATTGTTTTTGAAACTCTTCCTAAAGAATCATAAGTGTATTGTTTTATATAGTCATAACTATCATCTATTCTTGTTGTAACAGTATTAACTCTACCAAGATTATCATAAGTATATTTTTTTACTGAGCCTATACCTTTTTCTTCAACAATTTTTCCTAGGCCTTTATTTCCTATATCATATTTAAATTCTATTATTCCTTCTGGTATTGTTTTTGTAAGGACTCTTCCTAAGGTATCATAAGTAAAAGACGTAACTTGTGCTTTTGCATCTGTTTGAGATACTAATTGTTTTAAGGCATTATAGTTATATGTCCAAATACCCATATCTGGATCAATTTGTTTTGTTTTATTTCCAAAGTTATCATACTCTATGATTATTTCATTTCCTTTAGAATCTATTGTTTTTAAAAGGTTTCCTATTGCATCATATTCATATGTTATTGTACTTTGGCTATTATCATTTACAAATACTGTTTTTTCTAGGACATTTACTGTTGTAGTTTTTATTTGTCCATTAGCATTTGTTTTTATTGTTGAGTAATCTGTATATTCAATTGTATCATCTACTCTTGTATCATGTGATCCTGGAGAATTTAGTCTTACTAATCTATTTATATCATCATAGCTGTAGTTTATATATTCTGGTTCTTCATCTTCAAAGTATGGGGTTGAGACTTTTGCTTTATTTCCTCTATAGTCATATTCAATTTCTTCAATAATATTTCTTCCATCAAATCCAACTTTTATAGTTTTTAGTTTTCTACCTAATTTATCATAAAATACTGTTACAGGAAATTTTCCATTTAGTTTTTGGATTACTTTATGTCCATCATTTGTCCAAGAATATTCCCAAGTGGTATAGTTTCCATCAGCTCTTGTCTCTTTTATTTTTCTTCCCATTTCATCATAGGCAAATGTTGTTGTAAGACCATTTGGTCCTGTTACTGATATTACTTGGTCTTTATTATTATAAGTTTTTGTTTCACTATGCCCTAGAAGGTTTGTTATTTTTATTTGATTTTTTCCATAGGTATCATAAGTAAAGGTTGTAGTTCTTGGAGTCATATTTGAAGCAGAGATTGTTTCTGATATTTTATTTCCATGTGAATCATATACATATGATTTACTTAAAGATTTTACATCATTTGGTTCTATTACTTCTTTTACTAGTGTTCCAGTTAAAGTATCATATTCAAACTCTGATTCTCTTGTTATAGAAGGTTTTCCTAGCGCTTCATGGATAACTTTACTGTTATCAAGTCTTGATAATATCCAAGATGATTCATAGTTTGAATAAGTATTTTGGATAGTTTTTTTAAATGTTTTTCCATTTCCTTCGGTTATAGTTTCAATTCTTCCTATATTTCCATAGCTATCAATATCTGAATTGATAGTCTCTTTTTTTACTAATTGATTTCCTGAATCATAGGAATAAGAGTAAGAAGTACTTTTTATTTTATGTAATTGGTAAGAGTCACTTGAAGCATTTGTTACTTGGGTATATATTTCTGTACTTTTTGACATTAGTTTATTATTTACATAGGCTTTTGACTCTTTTGGGGTTCCTATATATGGATAATTTTGATTATATATTACTATTGATTTTGAATTAGTCGTTTCATTTATTGTTTCTATTTCTTCAAAGCCTAATGAGCCTCGTTCTAAATTAATTGCAAAGTCTTTATATTTGTAACTTGTTTTACTCACTCCTCCTATTCCATCTGAAGTTGTATAGCTTTTTACTACTTGCATTGGTGAATTCTTTATACTTCTGTTTGGAAAAGATAGGTTATTTGTAGATGAGTAGATATCCTTATCTGATAATGAGCTGTATTCTAAATTTATATCTTCGTCTTTATTATTTGTTATTGATGATATTCTAAGTTTATTTGCATCTGATTGTAGACTCCATGAATATGAATTATTATTATAATTTAAAGATACTAAATCCGTAAGACCATCACCATTGTAATCCGATGGCAAGATTTGAGAATATTCATCCATAGAAATTTGAGTAGACAAATCTTTTTTTGTAAAAGTTCCATCTCCTTTTGATATTGCAACATATCGATATCCAGCTTTATCATAGTTTATTGACATTAAATCTGTTAGTCCATCTCCATTATAATCTATGGGAAATATGGAAGTAGCATCATTCATGCGGAAATCACTTATTTGTGTATTTTTTACAAATGAACCATCTCCTTTTGATAGAGCTATGGTATTATTATGTCTATTTTTAGTATTTATATATGCAATATCACTTATTCCATCACCATTATAATCACCTAGGTAAAAATTTTTACCTACCGCATATTGTCCAAATAGATTTATATTAGATTTTTTAGTAAAAGTAGTATCTCCATTTGAAATTCCTATCCAACCCATACTACTTATATCTTCCCCTTCATTTGAACCCATTGTACTATAAGCAGAAGAAAAAATATCTGTAAATCCATCGCCATTATAATCAGCTAGATAATACGTTGAAAGGCTAGCATAACTCACATCAAAGTTATTAAAGCTATTTTTTTTAGTAAAAGTTCCATCACCATTTGATAATGCTATCCAAGAATATTTTTCTAAATCCGTTTCACTATAAGAAATCTTTTTTGTATTATAAAAAGATACTATATCCATAAATCCATCTGCATTAAAATCTCCCAAATGAATTTTTGCTTCTTTATGATAATCAAATTTACTAACATCTGTGTTTTTAGTAAAAGTTCCATCACCATTTGATAAAAGAACAAAGGAAGCATCTTTATTCATATAATGAAATGCAGCAATATCTGCACGTCCATCGCCATTATAATCATTTGTATAATATCTAATTTTTTGCATCCCATAAGGATCTAAAAGTCCACCAAAATTTTTAAAATATTTAGTAAGACCTTCTTTTTTCGTAAAAGTTCCATCACCATTTGATAATGCTATCCAAGAAAGTGAAGAATTTTTATAACCTTTGTAATGCATTGCCAACATATCAGTAAGACCATCTCCGTTATAATCGGCAGGATAATATTTTGTATCATCATCTAAAGGATAACCACTAAAAGATTTTTTTGTAAATGTACCATTTTCATTGGCTATTGCTACCCATGAATAAGAACTATTTGAATAATTTAGTGCAAGAATATCTGCTAAACCATCTCCATTATAATCGGCAGGGAAATATTTTGATTTTTTTCCTTGTGGAAATACTCCTGAAGGAAAACTATCTTTTTTTACTAGTGTACTTTCATTAAAATTATTCCAATTAAAAATAATTGGCTGCAAACTTTTATTGTCAATAGTCTCAGTAATAGATGACAATATTGATTTTCTATTAATCGTTTGATAATCTAAATTATAAGAAGAAGTTTCAAAGCCATTTGTTTTAACAGAAACTTTTTTTAATCTTTTTAATAAATTAACTTTTACGCCTCTTTGGTATAAAGTTTTAGTATCTGTTCTATCTTCATATATTAAATCAATTGCATTATTTGCATAGGCTATTTGAAGTAAAGCTTTTGTTGTAGTATCATATTTAAAATTTATTTCATTGTTATATCTATCTTTTATTTTATTTACTCTAAAAAATGTATTTGAATCATTTGAATCAGTAGTTTTTCCATATTCATATATTAGCCCATCTTTTGTATATACTGTCCAGTTTGTTGAAGTTTTTACTATCTTTGCGTACGTATCTACTTCTGTTTTATATGTAGTATTTGAACCATAAGTTGTACTACTATTTTTTGTAACTAATTTTTGTCCATCAATACAATAATTATAATTTCTTGAAGAATCTTTCTTTTCACTAAAAAGAGTTTGATTACATTTTGAGATTTGAGAAAGGCCGGATAAAGAGAACCCTACACCTAATAAACCATTAAAGTTATTTGATGAACTATAATCTATTGATAAACTTGGTTTAAGTCCTGCTGTACCTTTTGGCATCACTATTTCTAATGAATAAGAGGCAGTTCCGTTTGAAACATTGAATTTTCCTTTTGTAGCACCAACAATTTGTGCATTTACATTTGTAACCACACTTAATATAAATAATAAACTTAAAACTAATAATCTTTTCAAGTATAACTCCTGTGAAAATATGCGAAAATATTATCTATTTTAATATAATATAAAGCTTAACTTTATTACTCTTTCATATTAAAAAATTTAATAGGATTTTAAGTTGAGTAAATTATTTATTTATATATTTATTATATTTGGACTTGTAACATCTTCAATAATACTTTTTACACCTGAAAAAGAGAAAAAAAAAGTACTAATAGAAGATAAAAATGTACAACAAGTTATTCAAAAAGAGATAAAAACGGTAAAAAGTAATTCTCTTACAGAAGTAAAGATAAGAGAAGAGAAAAAAAAGATATTAACAAAGAAAAATGAAAATATCAAATCAAAGATTGAAGAGATTGATAAGTTAGTTTCAAAAGCTGATAATTTAATAGAAGATAATAAATTAACTGCAAAAGAGATAAAAGAAGAGAATAAAAAGAAAGAAAAAGTTGACAAAATAAATCAGAAGTTTAAGGATATTAAATCTGATTTGGAAAATTTAAAATAAGAGGATTTGTTTTATGAAAAAATGGTTTTTAGCTATGTTTGTTAGTATAATCTCATTACATGGTGCATCTTTAAGTACGACCAATGTAAAAATAAATATGATATCTACATATTCAGACGGTATCGCTCATGTTCAAACTATCCCTAGACATGATATCACGGGATTAAGTTGTACTAACGATTACTGGGCTATTCTTGATACAAATAAACCTGAAAGCAAAGCTATTTATTCAGCTTTAATAGCTGCTAAAATGGCAGATAAGCAAATTCATATTGAAGTTAATGATACAGGAAGTGATACTTTTTGTAATTTACATAGAATTACTATTAAATAGGATAAAAAACTCATGAAAAAAATTTTAAAATTTTTTATAATACTTATATTTACATATTCAAGTATTAATGCTTCAGACCAAGTTGGCTCAAAAGTAAAAGGTTTCTATATACATAAAAGTAATATTGTATTATTAAAACTCTTTAAAGATACTCCTTTATGTAAAGATCAAAGTTGGCCCTTTATGTTTTCAATCAAATCAGATATTGAAAAAGGCTGGATTAATACAATAATGATGAGAAAAGCTTCAAATAAAGCAATTGGAGTTGGGTACACTGCAAATCCTAATGGTAGATGTTCTATTGAATATATTTATTTTTATGATACTGAAAATTAAAATGAAAAATAAATAAATTTTATTCTACTCTTTTACTCACTACTTAGGAATAATTATCTCAAACCTAGCACCATGTTCACTATTTCTAACTCTTAGTTTTCCATTCATATTTTTATCTACAATAGTTTTGGACATATAAAGCCCTATTCCTGTTCCATCACTATCTTTTTTTGTTGTAAAATATGGTTCAAAGATTTTATTTCTTGGTTTAACTTGAATTCCTCCACCATTATCTTCAACAAAAATAGTTATATTATATTCATCTTCTTGGGTATAAACTTTTATCCATGGATTTTTAACCTCTTTTTCTATTAGAACATCTTTTGCATTTGTAATAATATTAAGCACTACTTGTTCAAATTCATTTATATAAGTATTTAAATAGATATTTGCATCTACACAGATAGTTATATTGATACTATTATTAGATAGAGCACTAGAGATAATAGTCATAATAGAATCCATTGCAGATCTTAAATTAAACTTTTCTGCTTCTTTTTTAGGCATAAAGAAGTTTCTAAAATCATCAATAGTATGAGACATATACTCTAAAACTCTTTCTGCTTCTTTTGACTTTTGATTCATCATATCTTCATCAAGTTGTCCCATACTATATTTAAATTTTACAAACATAAAAATAGATGACAATTCAGATAAAGGTTGTCGCCATTGGTGGGCAATATTTGATATCATTTCGCCTAAGGCTATAAACCTTGATTTTTGTACAAGAAGCTGTTCATGTTCTCTGTTTTTTTCAATCTCATCATCAACTCTTCGTTCAAGAGTTTCATTTAACTCTTTGAGTGCTGCTGATTTTGATTGAACTTTTCTTTGATAAGCTTTTAAAACCTCATCAATTTTTTGTGAGACTAATATTGAAATTACAATTGCCAAAGATAAAAATAGTAAAAACAGTAAAATATTTTGAACAACTTGTTTTTGAACTCTTGTTTTTAAAAGTTCTCTATTTTTTGCAATCTCTTCTTCTATATCATCAACATAAACTCCAACTGCAATAACCCAATGCCATCTTGGAAAATATTTAAAATAAGAGAGTTTTTGTTTTATCTCTTCTGTATATACTTTTTTATAAGCATACCCAGTATAAGACTCCCCCTTTACTCGGATATCATCCATAAAGGCTTCACGAAATTTCTTTCCATTTATATCTTCATAGTGTGTAGAAATATATTTTCCAATCAAATCTGGTCTATTTGGATTTACTAATAATTTTGCAAAATTATCTCCACCATTTATATCTAAAATTTCATATACAAAAATATAGTTACTTTTATCTTTTTCAAAAGAGACATTGTTTAAAAGTCTAACGGTATCTTCTTTTACAGCTAGCTCATCTTCTCCACTTTTTGTAGCATTGTATTTAATGATATCAATAATAGTATCAATCTCTTTTTTTAAAGATATTTTTTGATTCTTATAATATTCTTGAACAAATTTTTCCATTTGTAAATCAAAATCTTCATAGGTATTTTTCACGTAAAAGTAAGAAATCATTAAAATCATCGAAGTCATGATAATAATGAAAACATAAATTATGATTTTTGATATGTTTTTCTCGGTAATAAATTTCAATTCAATTCCCATATAAAGATATTTTTGATATGATACCATATCTTTAATAATAAGGTTTTTTATGGATAAAGCTCTCATATCACAACTTAGTAATTTTACACTTCTTTACATAGAAGATGAAGAAGGAATAAGAAATAATATTAACGAAATACTAAAACATCTATTTAAAGAAATCTATGTAGCAAAAAATGCCCGTGATGGATTTAATCTATATGAAACTAAAAAACCAGACTTAATAATTACTGATATAAGAATGCCAAATGAGTCAGGTATAGAGCTAGTAAAAAGAATAAGAAAAACAGATAGTAAAGTTAGAGTTATCATAACTTCTGCACACACTGATTTAGATTATATGTTAGAAGCTACAGAACTACATTTAGTTAAATATATTGTAAAACCAATAACTGAAGTAAAACTAACGGAAGCACTAGAAGCTTTTATCAAAAGTTATGATACAGCAAGAGTTTATAATATGATAGAAGGTTGGTTATTTGATGAAAGTAAATCTCTTATTCAAGGGCCACAAGAAGAGTTTAAATTGACAAAAAAAGAGAATCAATTTTTAAAACTACTTATTCAAAAAAATAGAATCATTACTTATGAAGAAATGGAAAACATTATATGGAATGATGATAATATCATGACACCAAATGCAATGAGACTATTTATTAAAAACTTCAGAAAAAAACTTCCAGATAATGCACTTAGAAATGTTCAAGGTACTGGTTATAGATTAGTACTTTGATTATCTTCGATTTGTTTTATTTCAGTTTTAATATCACTTACATCCAACTCTATACCTCTTAATTTTTGAAGCTCTTGAAAATAGCTATGTCCTAAATATATGATATAAAATACTGCAGAAAATAACATAATAGAAGGAATCATCGATAAAAAATATAAAAGCAAAGTTCTAAGTCTAAAAGCACCAGCTTTTTTCCCATGAATTACTTGATATTCATCTTCTGTTAATATAGTTGAAGCTACATCAAATGTAAGAAGCTTATGAAAAAAGTAATATATTGGTAAGTTTATTGCAACTAAATTTACAATTGGAATAAAATAAAGCGGTATAAATAGTATAAAAAGTAAAAACATTATAATAATACTCTTTAAAGCTACCCACAATGGACTTAATAGTGTCCCGAAACCATTTATTTGCAAGTGAGAATAATGGCGTTTATGTAATACTTTCAAAATCATAGGAGTTAAAAATCCTATAATCAAAATTGTTAAAAATACAGAAAACATCATCACAAAGATAGTCCCTACTGTATAAACTAAAAATCCAACAAGCCATGAAGTAATAGAATATTTAAATAAAAATGCAATTATATACATAGTCCATACGATATAAAAAGGTGCATTAGGGTCAATAGTGGCTTCTTGTCCATTTTGACTCTGTTCTATAAATAACTGTAAAGCTTCAAAGCCATAACCAGCTGCACTATAAAATAGTAGTAACATGATAATCATCGTAAATACAAGTGGTAAAATTGCAATCTTTAACATAGGTTTTGTAAAAAAATCTTTTACACTCAAGCCTATTACTTGACCTTCTAACATATTCATCCTTTTAAATATCTCATTTCAAAATAAGAAAAAAAATTATATCTAAAAACTACTTATCAAACCTAGTTCGATATTCACATTTTTGACAAAATTCTTCTACTAAAATATTATTTTTAAAACCATTTTGA
This sequence comes from Arcobacter sp. LA11, assembly GCF_001895145.1. Taxonomy (NCBI): domain Bacteria; kingdom Pseudomonadati; phylum Campylobacterota; class Epsilonproteobacteria; order Campylobacterales; family Arcobacteraceae; genus Arcobacter; species Arcobacter sp. LA11. Next base: position 68,261 of record NZ_BDIR01000015.1, read on the forward strand.
ATAGCTTTAACTCTAGGAGACTTTAATATATCCTCTAATCGTGTATTATTTGTATTACCTAAATCAACAACTGCATCCTTATCTAAACAACAAGGTACTACTTTTCCAGAACTAAGTATTCCAAAGTGAGAATCAAGTCCATAACAAGTACCTTTTTTAGATACTAACTCATTATCTAAACTTGGCCAGTTAAAATACTCATCAAAGTTAAAAAATATCATCCTTGCAATTCGAATATTCTTAGGTCTATTTTTATAAACATTTTCTATATCAATAGAAGAACCAAGTCTTTCATTTACTCTTTTAAACACTTCTTGATTAAATTTTTTTGCACTTTCATTTTCATCTAAATTCCATATTCTCAAATTTATAAAAAAATGTTGCTCTTTTAAAATTGCATACTCACAAAAATCTAAAATAGGATTAAGGTATTCATCTAAACTTTTTTTATGAGAGTTTGCATTATATGAATTGATTGAAAAATTTATTTGCCTAATTATCTTATTCATTAAAGTATCAAAATGTTTTCTTAATAGATTATTTGCAGTTGTTGTAATATTAATTTTCAAGCCGTGTTTTAAACTAATATTTAAATAATCATCTAAATTTGATAAAACTAAAGGGTCTCCTACAATATGATAGGCAAGCTCATTAGTAACTTCTTTTAACTCTTCATTTAACTTATCAAACTGTTCCAAACTCATAGTTTCATTTGGAACAATCTTTGGAGGGCAGAAACTACACTTTAAATTACAAATATTAGTGATTTCTACATGAACTTTCTTAAATTTTTTTATATGAATTTCCTATTTTAAAAGATAAGGTAAATCACGTTTTAAAGACTCTACTAAATCATCATTTAAGAAGAATTTTGCAAAATCAAAATCTTTATTTTTATAAGCATATGCACATACATATCTATTTCTTTTTATTAATTCTATTGTTTCTTCTAAAATTACCTGTAAATCTTTATTATCCATATAGTATTCATACATTACTTTTAAAGGTTCTTCATAACTACTATCTTTGAAAAAAACAACATTATCTTCTAATAACTCAATAACATTTTCTTCATTTGTTCTGATATTCAAAAATGCAACTTTAATATCTTCCATTCTCATATCAAATTTATATCCAAGAACTAGTAACTCTTTTAAATTTTCTATACTATTTTGTTGAAAATAATATTGTAAAAGAAGCATCAAATAATGCTCTTTTAGGTCATCTTCATAATCTTCAATATATTCTAATACATAATCTAAATCTTCTATTTTCTTTTCGTTTAAAAATTTTTTATGAATTATACCAATCTCTGCAATTATTTCATGTAATCTATCACTCATTATTTTCCTTTTATATTGGTAATTTTATATTAAATGAAGCACCTTTATATTGCTTACCATTATACTCGATATCTTCATTTTCTACAGATATACTACCTGACATATGTTTTATTATATTTTCAGACATAAATAATCCTATTCCTGTACCTTGATAACTATGTTTAGTAGTAAAATATGGTTCAAATATTCTATCCATTATATACTTATCAATTCCCCCTCCATTATCTTTTATATTTATTACAATAGAGTTTCCATTTTTCATTGTTTTAATAAAAATACACTTTCTATAATCTTTTTTGATCAATTCATCTTTTGAATTACTAATTAAGTTTAACAACACTTGCAATAATTCATTTTCATAAGTATATAATTCAAGATCTTCTATCTCAAGAATATAATCAATAATTTCACCACTATATCTTGCCTTAGATAATTTAATAGAAGTATTAATTAACTGCTCTAAATTAAAATGATTTTTTTGTTTATTAGGTTTAAAAAAATTTCTAAAATCATCAATTGTTTTTGATAAATATTGCACATTATCATTTATATCATTTAAACCTGCATTTATAAAATCTTTTGTAAGCATATTCTGTTCGTTTTGAAGTATCATACCTGTTGAAAGTACAGATACAGCAGATAATGGCTGTCGCCATTGATGAGCTATATTTTCTAACATCTCACCCATTGCAGCCATTTTGGATTGTCGCTTCATTATATTTTCATATTCTATTAATTCTTGTTTAGCTTTTGATATCTCTTTTTGTAATGTTTTATTATAATCAGTTAGCTTCTTATTTAACTCTTCTTTTTTTGTCTCAATATCCAATCTTTCACTTATATCTCTAGATATTGCAGTAACAAAATTTTCTCCATGATAGCTTTTTAAATGTAAAGATGTTTCAACAGGAATTTTTTTCCCATCCTTTGTATTAAATATACCAAAAGTAGTTAAATTATTCGATTCTTGTATTTTTTTAAATATCTCAGGTAGCTCAAGATTACCCATTTTTTCAAAAGGTTCTCTAAAATCTGAGACCTTCATTTTTTTTAGTTCACTTAGAGAATATCCTAAATTTTTACATGCTGTTTTATTTGCAAACTCTACTAACTCTGTTTCATGTTCTATTAAAAAAATCATATCCTCTGAAGAGTTTATCAATTCAAAATAAAACTTTATATCTTCAGTTCTTTTTAGTCTATTAGTAATATCTTTTGCATAAGAGATTAAAACCTCTTCTTTATCAATATTTACTACTTTTGACACTACTTCAACAGGAAACTTTTCTCCATTTTTTCTTTTATGATGTGTTTCTAATATATTTAATAAAGGATCGTTATTATTAAGCGCAAAAGATTCTACAGCTTCTAAATATTTCTCTTTGGTATTGACATTATAATCCACATCCCAAACATACAACTCTTGAAGCTCTTCAAGAGTATATCCTAACCCATCAAGAGCATTATTATTTGCATATAACAGTTTTCCTTCTTTACTTAGCCAATAAATAGCTTGATTTGAGAAAGAAAAGGATGCTTGTAAAACTTGTTCAAAAACGTCTTTGTTAAATTCTGTCATATAATTAATTTTCTTTAGATAAATTTTGTACATTTTATTAAAGTTTATATTAATTGCAGTTAAAAAGTGGAGCGGGAAACGAGACTCGAACTCGCGACAATCTGCTTGGAAGGCAGAGGCTCTAGCCAACTGAGCTATTCCCGCATATAGAGAATCATTATATCAAACAAGAATTTAAATTTCACTATAATATAAAAAACAAAAAGGTATCAAATGATAAAAACGCCACATCTTAGTACAGATGGTATTATAAAACTATATGATGATAATGATTTTTTTAAAGGAATAGTACTAATTGAACGACTCAATGAACCGTATGGTCTGGCACTTCCAGGAGGGTTTGTTGATATAGGCGAATCAGTTGAAGATGCCCTAGTAAGAGAAATGAAAGAAGAAACATCACTTGATGTTAAAATCTTAGCACTACAAAATATCTACTCTAATCCAAATAGAGACCCAAGATTTCATACAGCATCTGCTGTATATCTATGTGAAGCAAAAGGAAAACCAAAAGCCCAAGATGATGCAAAAGAAGTTTTTGTATATCCAATAAAAGAAATACCTTTAGAAAAACTAGTATTTGACCATAAGAAAATAGTTGAAGATTTTGTTAAAAGTTTAAAGTGGTAGTTTAAAAATAATATAATAAACTATATAAATAAATCCTATTTTCTATATGGTAAGATAATTGGTTTATAACTAAATATTTTATCTAAAAACTTTTCCATATTTAAACTTCCATCAGAATTATGATATTTCCCCTTTGCCCAATAAATATAATCACTCCAATAAAGGTCTGGTGATAATTTATCAATTTCTAAAAATATTTCACTTTCTCTTTCTTCTGTTGCTTCATATGTTAATAATTCATTAACAAGTTCAATAATTTTTTTTCTTTTTTCTTTTTCTGTCATTATATATTCCTTTTATCTATTTGCATTTTTAGTATCACTAGTTTTTTTGATATGATTATTTATAGCTCATATAATTATATTATTTATGTAATAAATATTTCTTATTATTTTTAATATTCAAAATTATTTGTTCTAAAATATAATTAGGGGGATTGGATAATTGTCAAAAGATTAAAAAAAGGATTATAAAAATGAAATTTATTGAATATCTAAAAGTGGAGCGGGAAACGAGACTCGAACTCGCGACAATCTGCTTGGAAGGCAGAGGCTCTAGCCAACTGAGCTATTCCCGCACACTATTGGTAATGGATTTTTAAATAATAAAGAAGTCTTACCAATTCATCTTTACTATATGGAGCGGGAAACGAGACTCGAACTCGCGACAATCTGCTTGGAAGGCAGAGGCTCTAGCCAACTGAGCTATTCCCGCATAAAAGTGGTGGGTCTAGAAGGACTCGAACCTTCGACCACTCGGTTATGAGCCGAGTGCTCTAACCAGCTGAGCTATAGACCCTGGTTAAAGCCTAATTCAAACTTATTGTTTAAGTGGCGGACAAGGAGGGATTCGAACCCTCGGTACCGTTACCAGTACGCATCCTTAGCAGGGATGTGGTTTCAGCCAACTCACCCACTTGTCCTCTTGAATTAGGGTTGTAATTGTACTTATTTTGTTCTTAAGAATCTCTTAACTTAAAGATGATTTTTAAAATAAAAAAATATATACAAATATTATATAAAAGCCCTATTTCTCGGGTTATCATAAATTAATAAAAAAAGATGTAAAATTTTATTAAAGGTTTAGTTATGAATAGAAAATTCAAAAAAATAGCTCCTTTACTAATTATTACCCTTTTAGGGATATTCTCCATTGGCTCTTACTCCATATACAAGAATGAAATAGGCCAAATAAAAACTAACATAAACTATCAACTGATAAATAAATCTCTAAATATCAAAGAATATTTTCAAACATCTGAAGCTCTTATTTATTCATTAAAATACACAATTGAAGATAAACTAAATATTGAAGCTTTTGAAAGTATTAAGCATCCTGCTTTTGAAGCAATAAAATATGACGAAAAAAAGAACCTTTATAGTGTTATAAATTTTTATGGAATAAACTCTATAGATCTTAGTTCAGTCATCGGCATTGGTAAACCTGAAGAATTAAATACAGAAACAATACATGAAATAAATTCAGCATTACACTTAAAGTCAATTTTTAACGCCTCAATGGAAATAATACCAGATTTAAAATGGGTTTACTATACTTCCAAAAATAACTTTATATATATGTCTCCAAACTATTATTTCAAAGATGATAGAAATTTAAAAGAACAATATAACAATGCTTTTTGGAAAGAAGCTATTCCTAAAAATAACCCTGATGGAGATTTGATTATTACTGATTTGTATAAAGATGGTGCAGGGAAAGGCTTAATGACAACACTGTCAATGCCTATTCAAAAAAATGACTCTTTTCAAGGTGTAGTATCAATTGATATAGGACTAAATACCCTTACACATCTTCTTCCAGAAGACATTTTAATTGGTGAGACATATTTAATTGATGAAAAAAACCAAATAATTGCAAGTAATAATGATTTTAATTTAGGAGATAAAATATCCAATAAAAATAGTATTTTTATTCCTATTGTAGAAAATGAAATTAACCTTGTACACAACATACAAAACTTTGAAATAAGAAAAGAAGCATTCTTTAATGGCATTGGAAAAATAACTATACTTTTCTTATTACTTCTAATTACATTTATTGCTCTATATTTAAAAGCTTTACTTACAAAAGTACAATACTTTGCAAACACAGATTCATTAACAAAATTACAAAATCGTAGATCAATGCAAAGAGAAATAACATCTTTAGTAAACATTAGTAAAAGATATAAACATGAACTTTCATTTTTACTAATTGATATTGATTATTTTAAGAGAATAAATGATAAATATGGTCATCAAACTGGAGATAAAGTTCTTATAGAAATAGCAAAGCTTTTTAAAAGAAATACAAGAAAATGTGATGTAGTTGCTAGATATGGAGGAGAAGAGTTTTTAATTGCCTTATCTAATACAAATCTAGAAAATGCCTATACTCTTGCAGAAAGAATAAGATTATATGCACAAAAAATAGAAATAGATAACTACAATATAAACTTCACAATAAGCATAGGATGTACAAAACTAAAAGAAGATGATAACTTTTTTTCTATTTTAAAAAGAGTTGATAAATTACTTTATAAAGCAAAAGAAAAAGGAAGAAACTATACAGAAAAAGAAGAAGAGAATTAAATATTCTCTAAAATCTTCTTTACAACTTCTTTTGGGTTTTCTGCTTTGTATATTGGTCGGCCTACAACTATAAAATCAACTAAATTTTCTTTTGAGAAAGAAATATCTGCAACTCTTTTTTGATCACCTGAATCTTCACCAAAAGGTCTTATTCCTGGACATAGAGTTATAAATTCATTTGATGTATTTTTTTTAATATCTAAACTCTCAAAAGCAGAACAGACTACACCATCTACACCCGAATTATATGTGTCAACTGCCATCTTTGTAGCTTTTGTTTCAATATTTTCATTGTAAATATCTTTAAACTCATCATTATCAAATGACGTTAAAGCAGTTACAGCTATAACTATTGGTTTATTTGGAATATCTTTTATTCTATCCATAACAGTTCTCATTGCTCTACTACCTGCACTTGCATGAACATTACACATATCTACAAGTCCAAATTTTGCAATTTCTTCAGCAGCATCTGCCATAGTATTTGGAATATCATAAAGTTTTAAATCTAAAAATATTTTAAAATTTGGATTTATAGCTTTTAAGTCTTCTAAAAAAGCTTTTCCATCTCTAATATAAGATCTAAAACCTACTTTTAACCATACATCAAAATCTTTTATTTCTTCTACTAAAGCAAGATTTTCTTTTGCACTAGGTAAATCTAAAGATACACAAAGTTTCATACTATTCATTTATTAAGCCTTGTTAACTTTGTCTAATAAACCATTTATAAATTTTGGAGCACCATCAGATGCAAGTCTTTTTGATAATTCAATAGCTTCATTAATAATAATTGGTTTATCTAAATCTTTAAATAAAATCTCATAAATCGCAAGTCTTAAAATTGATTTTTCAACACTTCCAATATCTTTGATTCCACCTTGATTTAAATGGCTAATAAGCTCTTCATCAATTTTTTCAATATTTTCTACTACACCATTAAATAAATCTAAAGCAAATTCTTTTTGTTTATTTCTGATTTTTTTATCTTCTAAGATCTCATCAACAAACTTTACAATACCTTCATTACCTAAATCATAAGCATACAACAGACCTATTACTGATTCTCTAGCTTGTGTTCTAGTTGCCAATCTATTTCTCCATCTCAGAGTATAAATCTAACATCTCAATGATTGTAGTCATTGCTTCAGCACCTTTATTCCCTACTTTTGAACCAGCTCTTTCAATTGATTGTTCGATTGTATCAGTAGTTAAGACACCATTTGAAACAGGTTTTCCATATTTTAAAGCTACAGTTGCAATACCTTTTGTAGCTTCTGCTGAGATATAATCAAAATGAGGTGTTGCACCACGAATAACTGCACCAACACAACATACAGCATCATACTTACCACTTGCTAAGGCTTTCTCTAAAGCAAAAGGAATTTCAAATGCGCCAGGAACAAGAATTAAATCTAAATTTTCTTCATTTCCACCATGTCTTTTAAATGCATCTTGTGCACCTTCAACTAATCTATCAGTAATAATATGGTTAAATCTACCATTAATTACAGCAATTTTTTCATTACCTTTTAGTCTTAAATTACCTTCAATAATATTCATTTATTTCTCCAAAAGAATAAGTAATTATAATAAATCACTTACTATTATTTATTTATATTTGGCGATTATATCTAAATAATGATTAGTTTACTAAATTGTGATATTTATAAAATAAGTTTAGAGTTTTTAATAAGTTTAAATAAAAGGACAAGATGTCCTTTTATATTATTTATAATTTAATACTTCTTGAATAGCCGAAATATCATCTACAGTTTTGTATAAATCATTTATTTGAAGCATATTTGGACCATCACTTAAAGCAATAGATGGATCAAAGTGTGTTTCAAAAAAGAATCCATCAACACCAACAGCAGCAGCAGCTTTTGCTAAAGATGGTACAATTGCACTATTTCCTCCTGTTGTTCCACCAGTACTTGGAACTTGTGCAGAGTGTGTTGCATCAAAAATAACAGGAGCATATTCTCTCATAGCAATTAAGTTTTTCATATCAACAACTAAAGCACCATATCCAAATGTATTTCCTCTTTCACAAAGCCATATACCATTGTCTTTTGAGTTTTGATAATTTACTTCATCAACACCTCTAGTCTTAAGTACTTTCTCAACTGGATGAACCATACTTCCTGAGGCTAAAAATTGACCTTTTTTTATATTTATTTTACAATCAGTTTTTGCAGCAGCAACAAGTAAGTCTGTTTGTCTACAAAGGAAAGCAGGTATTTGTAAAATATCCAAAACCTCAGCTGCAGGTGCAGCTTGATATGATTCATGAATATCAGTTACAAGCTTATATCCAAACTGCTCTTTTACTTCTTGAAAAAGTTTTAAACCTTCATCAAGACCTGGACCTCTATATGAACTCAGACTTGTTCTATTTGCTTTATCAAATGAAGCTTTAAAATAAAATTCAACTCTCTTATCTTCACTTAATGGTTTTAATTTTTCTGCAATTTTCATTACAGTATCTCTATCTTCAAGAACACATGGTCCTGTTAATATAATCATCTATCTTTCCTTAAAAAAATTGTTTTCTTCTCTTCACCTGTATATACATAATGAAATTCATATATATTTTCTGCAATAAATTCAATATCACTTTTTGCATTTTCATCACAAGCAAAAAGTATTTCATCGTTTTCTTTTAGTTCAATATCTAAAGAAGGAAGAAGCAATATCTCATCTTCTCTTTGAATAAGCAATGGTATTACATTATTCTTTTGTTCCCTATTATATAAAGAACGCGTAAATATTTCTAAATTAACCTCTTTTTCACTGTCTAAAGCTTTTATTATCTCTATTGCATGCTTTTCATCTAATTTTAGTTCGTACAATAAAGGATCTTCATTTATATTTTGAATTAAATCTTTTACTAATATAGATGCCCAATTATTATCTTCTTTACAAATAAGTCTAATAAACTTATCAGACAAAGGGCTTATTAAAGCATTTGTAGTTTTATTAATTAATATTCTTGATGGCATAAAAATATGATCTATTTTAGCATTTTCAAAAATAGAAAAATCTTCCATTTCATTTTCTCGTGCTATTGTCATAATATCTGGATTAAGTTTTTTTGCAGTTGCTAAAATTGAAAGATTTGTAGTATCATCATTTGTAGCAGATATAATTGCTACAGCATCTTCTATCCCTACACTTAAAAGTAAATCTTTATCATCTGCATTTCCATAAGTAATACTCATCATTTCATCAGCAGAAAAATTTCCTACCTTTGACCTATCCATTTCAACAAACTCTGCTTCTACATTATCTTGTTTCAAACTTGCATAAATATGCTGTCCCATTCTTCCATATCCACAAATTATATATTTACCTTGAGGAAAAGAAGGAAGTGTTGCATTTAAATTATCAATTTTGTAAACCCATTTTTCTAATTTTAATAAATTTGGTGCATTTAAAGCCATCGCAATTTCACTAGAAATTATAGAAAAAGGATTTGCAATAATTTCAACATCTAAATCTTTTAAATTTTCAGTGTGATTATTTGTAGTTGATTTTACTGCTAGTTTTACATAAGGATTTAATAATTTTGAAGTCAATGCAATTCTAAGGTTTAAAGAATCATCTTCAAAAATAGATACCAAACCTTTACAATTATACTTTTTAATTCCAGCTTCTTCCAAAGCAGAAGGAGTATAAGCATCTGCAACTAATACAGGAACAGAAGGAGTGAAGTTTTCAAGTCTTAAATCATTTGCCCTATTTTCATTTTTTTCAATTACAACTGTTCTAATCTCCTGTTCAATTGCTCTATTTATTATCTCATTTGTAATTTGACTATATCCTAAAATGATAATAAATTTTTCTTTTAAACCTTTTACTTGTCTTCTAAATTTTGCTTTTTCAATTTCACGTAAAAAAAGTTTATCTTGTAATAAAGTTACAAGTGTACCAATACCATAAAACCAACCAAGTACTGTTACATAAATAGAAAAACTAACCCAAAGTCTTTGAGCATAAGTAAATTCATAAGGAGTTTCACCAAAACCAATTGTTGAAGCGGTATAAGTTACAAAATAAAAAGCATCGAAAATACTCATTTGGTAAGGGTTGCCATTATCGTCAACCCCTTTTATAATAAGAAGTCCAATAATAGCAATTGTATATGTAATAGTAATCACTAAGAATGGTTTACGCATTCTTTGTAAAACAATAAATAATGAGCTATTTTTCACAAAAACCCTTAACTATTTTCAAAACTTAACGTTTTGATTTTAATGTATCACCCATATATAACATAACAGAAACGATATTTGCAAGTAAAGCACCACCAGAGAGTGAAATTATCATTGCTACAATTTCTTGATTCATCGTATAAGCATATGCAGCTATTGTCCAAACAGATGCTGCTGCTATTAGTTGAATATCTGCGGCAAGAGATGTTGCAAGTAAAACTGAACCCATTTGAGTTTTATCACCAAGTTTTAAAGTAGTTGCAATTACATTTACAATAATTGCAGCCATTAATTCATATTTACTATGATGTTCTAAAGAATCCATATCACCATAAAAAAACCCAAAATTTACTGTCATTGCCAGTATAATAAAAAACCCAGAAATAACCTTATCTAGATTCATGATACTCATCCTCCAAATCTTTACCAATATCTAATCTTCGTCCAAATACATCATCAATATTATCATGTACTTTAGAGTTTCTATCTAAAAACATAATTCTATGTTTATTTAATTCTTGTATATTTTTAAGTCCCATAACAGCAAGCAATCCACGTATACTTTTTAAAAGATTCTTATGATAATCTCTAACTTTTTTAGCCTGTTTATATACAAAATATTTTTTTCTTTTGTCTTTATCTTGAGTAGCTAAACCTACTGGACACTGATGCCCTGTTGTTCCAGAACAATATCTAGCTCTAATACAACCTGCACTCATCATAAATCCTCTTGCAATTTGAACAAAATCACATCCAATTGCCATAGCAATAACAATATCATCAGGAGTTAAAAGTTTACCACTTCCTATTAATTTAACTTTTTCTCTAACACCATGATTTGATAAAACTTTATCTGCTAAATAAATAGAATCTCTTACATTTAATCCAATTCTTTCCATCATCTCAATAGGAGCAGTAGCACTACCACCACTACCACCATCAATAGAGATATAATCAGGATAAGCAGAATTACCTTCTTTTACTCTTTTTGCAATCTCTTTTGCATATGGTTCTATATTTTCATAATCTGAAATTACAATTTTAATCCCAACTGGCTTTCCTGAAAGTTCTTGCATTTGACCTATAAAATCAAATAACTCTTCAACAGAATTTGCATAAGGAAATCTATTAGGAGAAAATAGATCTTTATGTGGTTCTACATTTCTATAATATGCAATTGCTGCACTTACTTTTTCAGCAACTAATTTTCCACCCGTTTGTTTAGCCCCTTGAGCAATTTTAAGTTCTGTCATTTTACAAAACTTCATAACTCTTTTATAACGTTCAGGATCAAACTTTCCATCTTTTGTTCTAACTGAATAAAGTCCAGAACTTACTTGAAGAATAATATCTGGCATATCTTCAGGAACTTCCTCTGGGAAATTTTCTAAAGGTGCTTCCCAATTTGGTCTATAAAAAAGTTTTTTTCTTGTATCAAAAACATATGTTTCTGCTTCTGGATCATCTTTAAAAACCATCTTACGATAAACATCAGCTCCTAAGGCACCATTAAATAACTTAGTTACAATATCTTTAACTTTTTTCTGAAAATCTGTACCATCAACTATTTTCATATATTTTTCATCATAATTTTGATGTGTTACAAAAAAGTTTGAAGTTAAACCACCTTCTCCAGAATTAATAGGGAAATTTCCCATATATGAACCTCGAACAAAGGCTCGCGTTCCTTCAGGAGAAATAGAACCATCACTCATTGCACTTCTTGCAATAATTGATTTTGCAACATATGGTGTTTTTCTAGTATCACCAAATTTTACTTCAAATTGTGTATCAACCTCATCATCATTTAAAACAATTGTTGCATGTCTTAACATGAACTTTGGTTTGGGTAAAGGTTGAGCCGGAGAAAAAGAAGCGTAATTAGGTAAATCTCTAGAAGCTTTAGCTACCCAATCAAGTTTATCTTTCGATTCATAAAACTTCTCATCACCAAAATATTGTCTAAAAGGTTCCCTAGCTTCCTCTAAAACATATCTTAGTCTTCCAATAATTGGATAATTTACCAATAATTGATGATCTCTTTGTACATATTTATCATGCACATACCACGCTAACATTATTAAAAAAAATACAAGAAAAATAACTTCTATATATAAAAGTATCTCGTCAAAAACATCCATTACTAATCCTTTTTCATCGAAACTAAGATCCCACTAATAACTATGAGAATTATACCAAAAATAATCCAAATATCAGGAAGCTTATCTCCTAAAAAAACTCCAATTGCTATACTAAAAGCAATATTTGCATAGGATATAGTCCCAATAATTCCCGCTTTTGCCACTGAATATGCTTTTGTCATATAAATTTGTGCAAATGTAGCAACTATACCCAATAAAATAATAAATAACCAATCATTTGCTTGAGGCATTACAAAAGTTGCAAAAATAAAATCAAATTTTTCGTTAGTATAAAATTCTGATATCCCCATTAAAAATAACGGACCAATTGAACCAATTAACATAAAAGATAAAACAATTACTCTTCCATCATAATAAGTTCTAAGTTCTCTAATAGAAGTATAAGCAAGTCCAGCTCCAACTCCTGTCAAAATACCTAACCAATCAGATTTATCTAAAGAAGTTCCATCAAATTTAGTTATAAATAAAATTCCTATAAAACCTATAAATACTCCAATCCAGCCTTTTAAACCTAATTTCTCTTTTATAAAAATATATGCAAAAATTGCAGAAAATATTGTAGAAGTTTTAGAGAAGGTCATTGCTTCACCTAATGGAATATTTGCAATATTATAAAAAAAGAAAAGCAAAGCAGTAAATCCTGCCATTCCCCTAAAAACTAAAAGCCAAGGTTTTCCACCTTTTTGAACTATTGGTTTTCTATATATTGCAATCAAAATTAAAAAAACACCAAATATATTTCTAAAGAATACAACTTCTATTGAACTCATTGAAGAACTTAATTCTTTCGCAAAAGCTCCCATACAAGCAAATAATAAAGAAGCAAATAGCATATATTTGATGCCAGCAGAGACATCATTTGTCATAAATTATCCTATATTAAAAACGCAATTCTAATTAGTTTCAAATTAAATAAAGATTATTATTTAAATTAATATTTGTAAATTAATATTTTTAGCTACTTTTAGATAAAATATCTAAATTTAATTATATATAAGAGTACATACTCTAATAGGAAAAGAATGGAATATTTAAAAATAATTGGTGAAACTAACCTTTCTGGAGAGGTTAAAATATCTGGTGCTAAAAATGCGGCATTACCTTTAATAGCAGCAACAATTTTAGCAAAAAACGAAATTTCTATATGTAATATGCCTAATGTTGTAGATATAAATACTTTTTTAAAATTGATAGATAAGTTAGGTGGAACATTCAAAAAAGAGAATGATTGTATAAAAATAGATACTTCAAAACTACACAATACTACAGCAACTTATGATATTGTAAAAACAATGAGAGCTTCTATTTTGGTTTTAGGACCAATTTTAGCCAGGTTTGGTCATTGTGAAGTTTCACTTCCAGGAGGTTGTGCAATTGGTCAAAGACCTGTTGATTTACATCTTAAAGCTTTAGAAGCAATGGGAGCTGTTATTAAAATCAATCATGGGTATATTGAAGCATCTGCCCCAAATGGTTTAAAAGGTGCAAAAATAGTATTTGATAAAGTTACAGTTGGTGGAACAGAAAATACTGTTATGGCAGCAGCTTTAGCAGATGGTGAAACTACTATTATCAATGCTGCAAAAGAACCTGAAATTGTTCAATTATGTGAAATCATAAGAAATGCTGGAGTTTCAATTGAAGGAATAGGAACATCAAAACTGATTATTCAAGGAACAAATAAAGAATTACTAAATATAAAAGACTTTGATGTTATTCCTGATAGAATTGAAGCTGGTACATATATGTGTGCAGCAGCAATTACTAACTCAAAGCTTAAGATAAATAAAGTAATCCCTTTACACTTAGAAGCAATTATTTCTAAATTAGAAGAGATGAACTTTGAAATTCTTCAAGATGAAAACTCAGTTACAGTTATGCCAACAGATGAGATAAAGCCTGTAAATATTGTAACTACTGAATATCCAGGTTTCCCAACAGATATGCAAGCACAATTTATGGCACTTGCAACGCAAGCAAAGGGTACAAGTACAATTGATGAAAGACTATTTGAGAATAGATTCATGCATGTAAGTGAATTATTAAGACTTGGTGCAGATATTCATTTAAATGGTAATATTGCCACAATTAATGGCTCAAAGAATACCTTAAATGGAACAGATGTAATGGCAACTGATTTAAGAGCTTCATCTGCTTTAGTTCTATCTGCATTAGTTGCTCAAGGAGAAACTTCTATACACAGAATCTATCATTTAGATAGAGGATATGAAGATTTAGAAGGAAAGTTTAGCAATATTGGTGCAAATGTAGCAAGATTTAAAGAATAACTGTTTTAAAGTTTAAGTATAAATTTTATAAAATTGACATAATTAAAATTAAAGGTTAGAAAGATGCAACTAGAAATCTCTTTATTCAAATTTGATTACAAATCTGATTATTTACCATACTATACGAAAAATTTCATTAAAGTGAAAAAAGAAAAGACTCTTTTGGATATTTTAAATGGTATCAACAATGAAAATCCATTTGGATATAGAAATAGTAAAAATTTCAATGTTGTAATAAATGGTATATACACAAATGTAACAATTACTCTTGAGGAACTAACTGAAAACTTTGGTACTGATTTAACAATTGAACCTATTTCAATTAGAAGAGCTCATACTGACTTATTAATCAATGATGCAGATTTTCAGGAAAGACTTGCAGTTCTTTCAGAATTTGTAGAAGACGAAGATATAACAAAATATAAAAGCTACAGAATTTATTTTTACGCATCAAACACAATTAATTTTGAATATGATTATATAGGTGATTCATTATTACTATTAGCACATGATTTAATTGAAAAAGATAAATCAAAAGAGAAAGAGATTTTAAAAGCATTGGCAGAATATGATTGTGGTGCGGAATACCATACAAGCTTAGAAAATAGAGTTTATAATTTTGATTCTTCAATCGAAGAAAAAATATCTTCAATTAAAACAAAACTTAATTTAACAAAAAGTATTAAAGAGCAAAATTTTAATTTAGATAAGAAAAATGATTTAAACTTTGGTAATTTTGATGAAATAAAAGAAATTAAACATGACTTCAATGACTTTAATATTGCATATTACAAAGGTTTAGAAGAAGATTCTGAAACTTCTAACTTATTATCAAAATTAAATGCAAAGATTATTGACACACAAACTATGAATTATGATTTAGCCTTAGATACATTTCATATAAATTCAGATTTTACTATGAAATTAGCATCAACAGTTATTCTTGATGCATTTGATAATAGTGCAGATCTATTAGTTGTTGATAACGAAAATACATTTAATCTTTTTGATTCAAATAGAAAATTCTTACAAGAAACAAGTGGAAGAGATGTAATTCTTCCAGTAATTCACAAAAATGAACTTGCGAAACTTGCTATTGGTTTACACGATGAAGTAAAACAAACTCTATGTAAACATTCAGTTGACCCTGAGTTAGTATAAAGGAAATAATATATGGTTCTAGATTTACAGTTTATAATATATGGTCTAATTATAATTGCAGCTCTCGTTCCATTATATATCTATCGAGAAAAAGTATTTAAACGATTTTATAAAACAGGTAACATCAAAACATTTTTAAGAGATGTGGATGCATACTTAACTCTAAACCATCCAAAAATCCCATTTGATTTTTCAGTTGCTTCAAAATTTGAAGAAGAAAAAGATATAAGAATAAAAGAGACTTTAATAGTTGAAGCCCTAATAAAACAATTTGCTAACTATGAATATGAATTAAGAACACAAAGAGGCATTGACAAAGACAAAATTTGGAATGGCTATGAGGGAAATTCAAAACTATTAAAAGATAACAAATTACCTATAGACTGGGCACAAAGAAAAGAAGCTGCTTGGATGAGAGACAACAACAAATGTAATAGATGTGGAACTAAAACAAAATTAGTTGATACACAAGTTTTACTTGCAAAACAGATGAAAAATGGTGGAGGATTCAATCTAGAAAATATAGTTATTTTATGTAATGACTGTAGTAGAATAATTAAATCAGCAAATATAGAAAAAACATCAAGGGACTTACATATTTTAGATAATCTTATGCGAAAAGTTGCAAACTAGTTTATATTCCAAAATATTCTTTCATAGCTTCTTCATGTCTTTGATTATCTGTAATTTTCTTAGATAAATCAACTTTCTGAACTTTCACCTTTTTTTTATTTTTTAAATTAACTAAAACATTCTCTAAAAATTTATCTTCCAAACTCTTTAATTTTGATAACTCATTTCGAACATATGTTAAATCTTTATTTTTAGGAATTATATAGGGTGTTACAATAACAATAAGATTTTTATTTTTCCTATTTTCTAATCTGTTTTTAAACAATTCTCCAATAAGTGGAATTTCACTAGCTATTGGTATTTTCTCAATACTCTTTTCATTTTTATTTTCTATTAGACCTCCGATAATTACGCTTTCACCATTATTTACAATTGCAGTAGTTTTAACTTCTTTTTTTGATGTATCAGGATTAAAATTAACACTATTTGTATTTTTTATACCCTCGATAATTGTATTAATATCTAAGATAACTTTATTTTTAGACGATATTCTAGGTTTTACTTTTAAAGTAAGCCCTATATCTTCCCTTTGAAAACTATTTTTAGTTGTTCCTCCATCAGTTGTGGTACTTGCAGTTTGAATAGAAACTGTTTCTCCTACATAAATTGAACTCTCTTTATTATTTAAACATAAAATTGATGGTTCTGAAATAATATCCAAAGCATATGTTTTATTTAATAGACTTAAAGAAGCCCCTAAAGCTAAAGAAGATGAGACATTAGGAATTTTCAAACCTAATAAACTAGTATCTATAGCAATTGCATTACCACCATTTAAATTAGATGAAAAAGTATTTAATCCCCCACTATGAACTTTCCCACCTAAAATACCAAATCTAAAACCAATATCTTCAACTAAATTATCATCTACTTCAACAATTTTTGCTTTTACATAGACTTGTGATTTAATCACATCTAACTTTCTAATAATATATTTTAAGTTATTTACATCATCTTTAATTCCATCAATGATTATTGAATTATTCTCTTCATCAATTGCAATACTTGGTTTTCTATTATTTTTATATTTTCTTTGAGAAATTAGGGTTTTTAAAATATTTTCTAAACTTTTTGCTTCAATATTTATAAGAGAAATTACTTCTGTACTATTAACTATCTCATCGTCATATTTAACAATATCAATTTTTCTTTTTACTTTTTTAGAACTTTTTTCTTTTATAGTTATTTTGTTTAGTAAAACATCACTTTTAATAACTCTTAAAATATTCCCAGACTCTACTAAACTATATCCATTATCTTCTAGACTATATTTTAAGATACTCAATAAGTTTTCTTTTTTTATAGGTTCATTAGAAATAAAATCAACTTTACCTTTTATCTCTTTTGTAACTAAAATACTTTTATTTATCTTCTTTGAAGTGATTTTTATAAGTTCCATAATTTTAAGATTTTTAAAATTTATATTTATTAGATCATTATTAGAATGAACTTGTAGAACAAAAAGAATAACTAGTAAAATATATTTCATTATAACTCCAAATTTCTGAAATTATATTAGAAAATTACTTATAATATTATTTATTATAATATATTGACTTCTCTTGGTTTTTCTTTTTTTAAACTTTCCAATTGTTCTTTAGTTAAAGAAAGAGTTAATTTAATATCATTGTTAAAGTCTTTATCTAAAATTTTTATTTCTAATCTATTTAATATATATTCTATTTTAGATAATAAAGGATATCCAAGTTGTATTGAAACTATCTCTAGCTTTTGGTATTTATACAATACACTATTTTTTATAACTAAATTTACAGCATCACTATAAGCTCTAACCAATCCACCAGTACCAAGTTTAACCCCACCAAAATATCGTACAATAATTACAGCACTATTAATCAAATCATTACCAGTTAATACATTTAAAGAAGGTTTTCCACTAGTTCCTTTTGGCTCACCATCATCACTACAATTTTCTACTATTTGATCAAATTCATTTAAATATCTATATGCATATACAAAATGTCGACCTTTGGAATGTTCTTCTTTTAACTTTTTCATCAAAGAATCAAAGTTTTCATATGAAGTTAAATATGCAATAAATTTAGATTTTTTTTCTTCGTAAGTTTGAGTGAACTCTTCTTTTATAAAATACATAAATTATTGTACTAAAAAAGAATACAATAACTTATAAATAATCAATAAAAAAGAAACATTTTTATATAATCACAAAATGAGATTAGACCTATATTTAGTACAACAACCCAATATACAAAGTAGAAATAAAGCTCACGAAATAATAAAATCTAATAAAGTTAAAATAGATGGTAAAATAGTTTCAAAACCATCATTTGATGTTAATGAAAACTCAAATATTGAACTTTTAGAAGACACTTTTTATGTAAGTCGTGCTGCATATAAACTAAAATACTTTTTAGATGAAATTAATATTCAAATAGAAAATAAAAACGCCCTTGATATAGGAAGTAGTACTGGTGGTTTTACCCAAATTCTATTAGAAAATAACGTAAGTAGCATTACTTGTGTAGATGTTGGTTCGAATCAACTCCATGAAAAAATAAAAGAAAATAAAAAAATTAAATTCTTTGAAAACCAAGATATAAGAACTTTTAAAAATCAAAGTCACTTTGATATAGTTACTTGTGATGTTTCATTTATTTCTATACACAATATATTAAATGATATTAATAAATTTGCAAAAAATAAAATTATAATTCTTTTTAAACCCCAATTTGAAGTTGGAACAAATATCAAAAGAGATAAAAAAGGTGTTGTAAAAGATAAAATTGCTATATTAAAAGCAAGAACTAGATTTATAGATGCTTGTAATCTACTAAACTGGAAACTAAATTATTTTGCACCAAGTAAACTACAAGGAAAAGATGGAAATGAAGAAGAGCTCTTCTATTTTAGTAAATAAAAATACTATAACTGCAATAGCAATAGGTGGATTTGACGGTATGCATCTTGCACATCAAGAATTATTTAAAAACCTTGGAAATCATGGAGGCATAGTTGTAGTTGAATCAGGTTATGCAAATATAACACCTAAAACTTATAGACAAGAATATACGAATTATCCAATATATTACTATGTTCTAGAAGATATTAAACATTTGACAGGAGAAGAGTTTATACATCTATTAAAAGAAGAATTCCCTTCTTTAGAAAAAATTGTAGTTGGTTTTGATTTCTGTTTTGGGAAAAATAGAAAAAACTGTATTCCTGAGTTAAACTCACTATTTGATGGAGAAGTTATAGTTGTAAAAGAAGTGAAAAACAATGAAATAGCTGTCCATTCAAGAGTAATAAGAGAATATTTAAAAATTGGTGATATAAAAACAGCAAATGAACTTTTAAACAGAAAATATAAAATCTTTGGAAAACAAATTAAAGGTCAAGGATTAGGTTCAAAAAGTTTTGTACCAACAATCAATATAAAAGTTACAGACTTTATTTTACCAAATGAAGGTGTTTATGCAACAAGAACTATTATAAATGAAAAAAAATATAATTCAGTAACTTTTTTAGGGCATAGAATTACAACTGATGGAAGTTTCGCAGTTGAAACTCATATATTAGAAGAAGATATCAAAAATATGTATAATCTGGTACAAATAATATTCATAGAAAAGATAAGAGAAAATCAAAAATTTGAAAAATTTGAAGACTTAAAAGTACAAATCATTAAAGATATAGATCAAGCAAAAATAATTTTAAACTAATAAAATTATTTGATAAATAGTTATTAAACTTCATTTAGATAAAATAAATACATGACAGATAAGGTATTTGAAAAATCAATCAGCAAACAATTTGAATTTGACGAAGAAGTAGCATCAGTATTTGATGATATGCTTAATCGTTCAGTTCCTTTCTACAAAGAAATGCAAAGACTTACTATAAACTTTGCAGTAAACTTTCTTGATGAAAAAGATAAAGTATATGATTTAGGTTGTTCTACTGCATCAACACTTATAGAGCTTAGTAAGCACTCTGCACCAAATTTAGAACTTATTGGAGTAGATAACTCTGAGGCAATGCTAAATCGTGCAAGAAAAAAATCAAAAGCATTTGGTGTTGATATTAAATTTATAAATGATGATTTACATAATATTTCTTATGATGATGCAAAACTAATTATTTCTAATTATACTTTACAATTTATTCGTCCACTTCAAAGAGAAAAATTAGTAAAAAAAATCTATAATAACCTACGAAAAGAAGGAATATTTATTTTTAGTGAAAAAGTAATTTCATCTAATAAAATTCTAGATAAACAATATATCGATGAATATTATGAATTTAAAAAAACACAAGGTTATAGTGAATTTGAAATTTCTCAAAAAAGAGAAGCATTAGAAAATGTTTTAATACCTTACACTGAAGAAGAAAATAAAAAAATGATACTTGATGCAGGATTTGACCACTGTGAAACACTTTTTAAGTGGGTAAACTTTGCTACATTTATTGCAATAAAGAAATAATATACAAAAGGGAAACTATATGTTAAAAATTGGACAAACTGCACCAAGTTTTTGTGCACTGAACCAAGATGATATTGAAATTTGTTCAAGGGATTTGTTAGGGAAATGGATTGTTTTATACTTTTATCCAAAAGATTTAACTCCAGGATGTACAACTCAAGCTTGTGACTTTACAGAAAAGGAAGCCGAGTTTGACAATTTAGATGCAATTATTCTAGGAGTAAGTCCAGACGATACCGAAAAACATAGAAAATTTATAGAGAAAAAAGAACTATCAATAACATTATTATCTGATACAGAAAAAAAGATGTGTGAAGACTATGGGGTATGGCAATTAAAAAAATTCATGGGAAAAGAGTATATGGGAGTAGTTAGAAGTACTTTTATTATAAACCCTGAAGGAAATATTTCAGCAGTTTGGGAAAAAGTCAATGTAAGAAAAAAGAAAACTGTAAAAGGTGAAAAAATAGAAATTTTACATGTTAATGAAGTGAAAGAAAAACTTCAAGAATTACAAGCTAATTAAGGAAAAAAATGAAACTATTATCAAAAAGTTTAATAACTATCTTTGCTACAGTTATATTAGCACAAGGATTAGAAGCTAATACAACTATTTGTTACAAAAAGAATTGGAAATCACCATCTACCATAGAAACTACAAAATTAGATGGGGGAGAATGTAATGGTAATTTATCTTTTAAAGATATGCAAAAAAAAGGATGGTATTTAAAAGATATTAAAATAGAACGTACAAAAGATGGATTAAACTATTCGTATATCTTAACTGACAAAAAATTAGTTGATATAAATAATAGTACTTTCATGGATAATAAATATACTAAATTAGACTATAAGCCAATGGCAACTAGAATCACTAATGTTACAGATGAAAATGCGACAATTAACATTGGAAATTTAAGAACTGGACAAAGTGCAATTATACAACACAATTATGAAAATTCTAAAACCTTAATTGTTTCAAACGCCTACGTAATAAAATCAAATGAAACAAGCTCTACTTTAAAGTTTATACCTTTTTTAGATATCAAACAAAATGCAATTCCAACATCAAATAGAGCTCCTGAAAATGGCGATATTGCTATATTAAACTATTTATACGATGCGTCATTAATTATTGCTCCATCACAAGATGCTTTTACAGCTACAAGAACAAAATATAGAGATAATAACTTCTTACATTCAGATTTATTTGGAGCAAAACTTAAAATAGAAAGAGAACCTTTACCTTCAAAAGAAATTATCCAAGAATTTGCAATTGAACAAAATCTAGGAACAATCTTTTTTATAATTGGTAGTAAAGTTTATGTTGTTGATTCAAAAACATTTGCAATTTTAGATGAAGATACAATCTCATATAACTTTGTAGAAAGTGAAAAAATGCCTTTTTATACAAGAGTAGAAAAAATTGAAAAATCAGAAATTGAGAAATTACTAAATTGGAAAAATATTGTTTCTTTAAAGTTTTTAGACTTTTTAGATGATGACAAAAGAACAGAAGAAGAACAATTACTTGAAGATGAAATAGAATCAGGAGAACTTGTTTTAGATGGTGCTATGTATAATAATTATTACAAGACAATCTTAGGAATCAATAAATGATAGATGAAAAACACTTAGACTATATAAAAAATATAGTTGGTGAAGAAAATGTAAAAGCTGATAAAGCACATCTTATTGCGTATTGTTACGATGCAACAAAAGAAAGGTTCGAACCAGATGCAGTTGTCTTTCCAAGAAAGGAACAAGACATATCAAAAATATTAAAATATTGTAATGAACAAAAAATAGTAATTGTTCCAAGAGGTGCAGGTTCTGGTTTTACAGGAGGAGCATTACCAAGCGAAGGTGGAATAACACTATCACTTGAAAGACATATGAATAAACTACTTGAAATTGATATGGAAAATATGGTTGGAGTTGTACAACCAGGACTTATTAATATGGAATTTCAAAAAGCAGTTGAAAAAGTAGGTCTATTTTATCCACCAGATCCAGCAAGTGAAGATTACTCTACACTTGGAGGAAATGTATCTGAAAATGCAGGAGGTATGAGAGCAGCAAAATATGGAATTACAAAAGATTATGTAATTGCATTAAGAGCAGTATTACCAAATGGTGAGATTATTACTTGTGGTAAAAAAACTATCAAAGATGTTGCAGGATACAATACAGCCGGTATATTAATTGCTAGCGAAGGAACTCTAGCAATCATCACAGAAATCACTTTAAAACTAATTACAAAACCAAAATTTAAACAAACATATATGGGTGTTTTTCCAGATGTAAATAAAGCTATGAATGCAGTATTTAAATCTCTTGCTGCAGGAGCAAATCCAGTAGCAATGGAATTTTTAGATGCATTAGTGATTAAAGCATTAAAACAAAAATTTCCTCAAATAGAATTACCTGAAAATGCAGGAGGAATTTTAGTAGGAGATGTAGATGGAAGCTCACAAGCAGAGATTGAATCACAACTTAAAACACTAAAAGAATCATTTGCACAATATGGATCAGTTGATTTTATTGAAGCAGAAGATGAGACACATGGTAAATCACTATGGTTTGCAAGAAGAAATGCATCACCTGCAACTATGATTTACGGTACTAAAAAATTAAATGAAGATATTTCAGTACCAAGAAGTAAACTTCCTGAAGCACTAGATGAAATTTATAAAATTGGTGATAAATATGGTTTTAATGTACCTTGTTTTGGACATGCAGGAGATGGGAACATCCATGTAAATGTAATGGTTACAGATAAAAATAATGAAAAAGAAATGGAAGATGGACATAAAGCAATTGAAGAAATTTTCCAATTAGTTGTAGATATGGGTGGAACACTTAGTGGTGAACATGGAATTGGTTTATCAAAAGCTCCATTTATGGATATTGCATTTAATCAAGCAGAATTAGAATTATTTAAAAATATAAAAAAAGCATTTGACCCAAATAATATACTTAATCCACATAAAATGGGATTATAAAATAGGATAAATATTGGAAGAACCAGAAATTGTAAAGCAACCAATTAAGACTTTACTTAAAGCATTAGACTCATTTTTTAATGATGATACAACATATTATGCTGCAAGTCTTAGTTTCTTTACTATATTTTCTATTCTTCCTATTATCGCCTTACTTATTGCTATAATCTCTAGTTTAGATATAGTGCAAGACTATCTTGACATATTTATAAAATATACATTTGATATTTTAAATCCAACCCACTCAGAATCATTTATAAGTACTTTTCAAAACTATGTATCAAATTCAAGTAAACTGGGGTTTCTTGGTATTTTATATATGCTTTTCGTATTTATTATGTTTTTTAAAGACTATGAATATATTGTAAATAAAATTCACAAAGCAAAAAGAAAACCATTATTACAATCTTTCTTTTTTTATCTATTTTTCTTAGTAACCTTACCTTTAATGTTAGCCGCATTAAATATAGCACTATCGTTTTATAATAATAGTATATTTAACTCCATAGTAACTTTTATTTTTGCATGGTTTATATTTTTTGGATTATTCAAATTAAGTGTAAATAAACATATACATGTAAAAGCAGCTCTAATATCATCACTATTTACTTTAATTACGTTAACAATAACAAAGAATCTATTTATCTACTATGTTGTGTATAATAAGACATATACAACTATCTATGGTTCGCTTGCTATCTTACTATTTTCATTCTTTTGGATATATATTTCATGGATAATATATCTATATGGAATAAAAATGTGTCATAGATTAAATATGCAAGAAGAATTAAAATTACGAACTTAATTAAAAACGTATAATAGAAGAGATAAAAATAAACATCTTAAAAAGAAATATGAACCTTAATAAAAAAAGAAGATGGAGCTCACAATCGGAGTTGAACCGATAACCTCTTCCTTACCATGGAATTGCTCTACCATTGGAGCTATGCAAGCAAATAAGAAGAAATAATCCT
>NZ_BDIR01000016.1 GCF_001895145.1 Arcobacter sp. LA11
AACTCCCCAACCAACCCAATAGGATTAAAATGATAAACATCATCACTTTTAGGAAACTCTTCTATATCCTTACACTCTGTAAAAAATGATAACTTATCTATTCTTTCTTTTTGCTTCTTATAGTGGTCATCTATTTCACATGAGTTTTCTATTTCTTCTTTATGCTTGCTAAATATATCTAAAAATACATCTGCCATATTTATTTCTTTGTGCCACTCTGATGAGTGCTTTACTATATATTTAGATGTTGTCTGTTTTATAAGCTCTTTTTTTGAAGCTTCTTTTATCTCTAATAGTTCTAGCATATTATTGTTGTCTTTATCTATTAATTTAAATAGTTCTGTAAAAGAATCACTTAAACACATATTTTTCTCTACAGAAGTTGGAACAACATGATTCTCTAAGCTATCAAATATTGATATTTTATCTTTCGATTGTATATCTATTATTCTTGCCCAATCAAATGTTATAGGGTGTAGTTCTTCACAATCAGAATATAAAAGAACTGTTTCTTCATCTATTTGTACATATTTTATTTTATTTGATTCTATGATTTTTACATCTGATAGTTTATATATTTTTTCTTCTTGGGTTTTTTTATCTGTTTTCTTAGGTATGTTTATTGTTCCTACGGAACCTTTATAGATTGTGAAGTTTTCTTCACTTACATCTTTACCCTCTATTGAATCTACTTCATATCTACTCCCACATACTAAACTAGACTCATCTACATCTATTTGTGTTCCATTTGTGAGTGGTTCTTGTTCTGTTTGTGTTTCACAGTTATCTTTTAATGTTGCAGTATCA
Organism: Arcobacter sp. LA11; assembly: GCF_001895145.1. Classification (NCBI taxonomy): domain Bacteria; kingdom Pseudomonadati; phylum Campylobacterota; class Epsilonproteobacteria; order Campylobacterales; family Arcobacteraceae; genus Arcobacter; species Arcobacter sp. LA11. The sequence goes on from NZ_BDIR01000016.1 coordinate 808, forward strand.
TTTGCTTTTGGTGTTTTTACTATCTCTTGTTCTTCTATTTTATAGATGTCTTTTTCTATTGGTACTTTTATTTGTGTTGGTTTTGGTTTATTTGGACTTTTATCTTCTTCATATTTTTTCTTTGCATCTTTAGCAAAGTTTTTTACATCATCTTTTGTAAATATTTCTAAGTGTGTTGCTATTCTTGCTTTTTGTCTAGGTGGTGTGTAAAATCCTACTAAACCTATGTTTTCTCCTGCTTTTATACTTTTTGGTTCTGCCAATATTTGTACTGTATCGTATATTGGATTTTCTATTATATATTTTGGTTTTGTATCTGTGCTTTTACTTTTTATTTGTAGTTTTTGTCCTACTGCGATACTGTTTGCATTTGCGATATTATTATCTTTTTGTATTTGTGCTACTGTTGTTTTATATTGTGATGCAATTTTTGATAAGGAGTCACCACTTTTTATTGTATATGTTGTCGTTGTCTCTTTTTCTTCATTATATTTACTTTTATCTGCCATATGCATATATAGTGAAAAGAATGTTAGTTTGTTATCTTTTGGATACTCAAAATAGTGTCTTATTAGAATAAATCCTGTTGAGTATAATCCATTCTCTTCATTTTCTTCACCTTCATTTTGAAGATATTTAGTATTTATTTTGTATGCAACTATCTCTCCATCTGCAATACATTTTATTTCTTTATCGAAGAAGCTATCAAAGTGTAATCCTCCATGCCAGAGTCCATGCTGTGAAAAGAGATAGTTTCCTTCTGCTTTATCTTTTAATAGTTCATAGCATTTTTTTTCATCTGTGATTTTTTTAAATGGGTAGGAGAAATTTGGTATGTGTACTATATTCTCTTCTTCTGCCATTTTTTTATCCTTAAATATCTATGATAATTTTTAATATTATCATAGATATATAAAATATAAGTTAAAGAGTTATATTTTTGTATACTATATTGAATAAAATCAAAAAAAATAGTTTGATTATTGAAATTAATATAAATATTATTGACTTTTAAAATATTTATATGTATAATTACGTAACTAGTTACATAAAAAGGAAAAATTATGAAATGTTTTAAAATTCTAATGATGTTTTATATGATTATTGGATTAGTTAAAATTTTAAATAATCCTGTTGATTCAAATTCTCATGTGATACAAAAAGCAAGTCCAACTTTTAGTAGTATAAGTCATAAACTTTAAAAATGTTATAATATGTAACTACTTACGTATTTACTATTATAGAGGTTTTTATGAATAACTTATTTGATAAAACTGGTGTCATGGCAATTGGCACTAGGCTTAGAATGCTTAGTGAAAGATTAGCAAAAGATGCCGAAAAGATGTTTGAATTGTACAATGTAGATATTAAACAAAAATGGTATCCCGTTGTTTTCTCCCTTTCCCAAGACAAAAATCCAAAAACAGTAACCGAAATTGCAAATGAAATAGGTCAATCTCATGTATCAGTTGTAAAAATCATAAGAGAGATGTCAAAAGCAGGAATGTTAATCGAAAAAAAAGACAAAACTGATGGAAGAAAAACAAATATTTCATTAAGTGATATAGGAAAAGAAAAAATTGCAGGACTTGATAGCCAACATGGAGATGTTACTATTGCTGTTCAAAATATGTTGTCAGGTATGGAATATAATCTATGGCATGCTCTTGATGAATTTGAAGAGCTTTTAGATGAGAAGTCTACTTTTCCTAGAGTTTTAGAAGTGCAAAGAAAAAGAGAAAATGAAAAAGTAGAAATTGTAAATTTTGAAAATAAATATGCAAAAGATTTTAAAAAATTTAATGAACAATGGATAAATAGATATTTTGAAATGGAAGAAAAAGATAAAAATATTTTAGAAAATCCCAAAAAATATATCTTGGATGATGGTGGAATTATTTTAGTAGCATTGTATGAAAAAGAAGTTGCTGGTTTTTGTGGTCTTATGAAAAGTGAAGATGAGACTTATGATTATGAATTGACAAAAATGACAGTAAGGTCTGAATTGCAAGGAAAAGGCATAGGTTTAAGTCTTGGAAATGTGATTATTCAAAAAGCAAGAGAACTAGGTGGAAAATCAATATTTTTACAAAGTAATACAGTTTTAAATCCAGCAATAACACTATATAAAAAATTAGGATTTAAAAAAGTAGTTGGATATTCTCATCCTTATGAGCGGTCAAATATTCAGATGAGTCTAATATTAAGTTAAAAAGGTAAAGAATGGAAGTTATTACATTTTTATTTATATTAACATCAGTAGTTATTATTCTAACTCCTGGACAAGATATGATTATTGTTATGTCTAGATCAATAGCACAAGGTCAGAAAGCAGGTATTATGACTGCTTTTGGAGTAAGTATAGGTCTTATGGGTCATACAGTTTTAACAACATTGGGACTGGGAGCTTTGTTACTAGCAAGTGAGTGGTTGTTTAATATAATCAAATATATTGGTGCTGCGTATCTTATTTATTTAGGATATCAACTTCTAATATCTAAAGAACATAAATTAGCTATGAAAGATATGCCAAAAGTATCTTACAAAAAAATGTTTATGCAAGGTGCAATTTCAAATATAAGTAATCCAAAAATTACAATATTTTATTTTTCTTATTTACCTCAATTTATTGTTCCAAATGCAGGAAGTGAAGCTTTACAACTGTTTATTTTAGGTACAACTTTTGCAGTTATAACTTTTTTCTTAAAATCACCTATTGGTTTTTTAGCAGGTATGTTATCTTCTTGGATAAAAGCTAGACCTATGGTTTTAAATTATATTCATAAAACTAGTGGTTTAATACTTGTTGGTCTTGGTTTGAAACTTGCATTTTCTGAGAGAAGTTAAACCTTTAATTATCTCTTTTCATGATTTGATATAGTTGTTGGTATAGTATTTCCACTTGCTTGCATCTTTAAAGCTTCTGGATATTTTGTATAGTGCTCTCTAACAACTTGAGCTAGTTTTTCTTTTGTTTTTATATCTATTATTCCTTTTTCATCTATAACTGAAACAAGGTTTTCTATTAATTCATTTTGTGGTTTGTCCACTTTTGTAGCCCATGATTCTAGAAGTTTTTTATCTACAAAAGAGGGAAGTGAACCCATAATACCTCTGTCGTTTTGATTATGAATAAGTAATCCTGATGTAGTTCCTCTATCTAAAGTTAGAACTTGAAATAAGTATAAAGTATGATAATCTAACTGTTTCATAATATCTTGAACACTAAAAGTTGTTCTATGTGTAATTGCATTTTCAATAATATCAATATAAGAATCTATAATTCCTTTCCCAAAAGTATCTGCAAAATTATAGTCTTCATCTGCATTAGATGTTTTATAATTCTCTAAATAAAAATGTGAAACTCCTCTATGGCGATTTAAAGCTGGAATATAAAAGTATTTATCACCTTGTGCTACTCCTTCTTCAAAAGTATCTTTTGATAGTTTCTTAACTGCACGATTAAAAAATTCTGTATCACTACTGTTTTGGATACTAGGATTTAAATCTGCCATGATTCTATAGTATGAAGAACCATCTCTCATTTGTGTTTGACTAATATGAATATGAATAGAAGGAACTTGGGGTTTTTTGGGATGTATTATTGTAGATATAGCTGTTGCACTTTGAAGTTTTTTTGATGAATCATCGTCATAATGAACTTGAGATACATTTACACTTGCTGTATTAAATAGAATATTATCTCTAGCTTCAAATCTATTTCCTCCACCGTGTTGTCCTTCGTCTCTTAACCATATAACTTCTTCAAAGTTTTTATTTTCACCTAGTTGTGAGCTAAGTTTATTTAGTTTATCAACAAATCTTTTTTGCAAACTTCTTACTAACGTATAAGCTTTGATAGCTTCTGGTGATTTAGCCATAATCATAATATAAACCTTAAATTTTTTTCAATTATATCATAGGGTTATTCTTAAAGTTTTAAATAAGTACAATGTTAAAAAAATTTAAATTATTTAAAAGGTAAGGTATGGACAATTCTAAAAATAGATTACAAGAAGTCTTTTTTTATGGTTTATATATGGATGAAGAGATATTAAAAAGTAAAGGGGTAAGTCCTAGAAATCCAAGAGCTGGAAAAGTAAATGGATATAAACTTAGAGTTGGAAAAATGGCTACTTTACTAAGAGTTAAAAATTGTGAAGCTTATGGTATGGTTTACTCTTTAACATATGATGAGATTAATAAATTATATAGAGATTCTGGATTGATTGATTATGTAGCAGAGTCTGTAATCGTGCAAATTGGTGATACTTTAGTAGCCTCTTTATGTTGCAACTTATTAAATCCTCCTTCTGATGATGAATCAAATGAAGAGTATTTTAACAAATTGAAAATATGTATGGAAAAATATAATCTTCCAACTCCAACAGAGGTATAGATTTGGAATTTAATATGATTGACTTAATTGAAAAATTGCCTAAAGCAGAGTTACATTTGCATATTGAGGGTTCTTTGGAACCTGAGTTGATGTTTAAATTAGCAAAAAAGAATAATATAGAAATACCATATAAAACGATTGATGATGTGAAAAAAGCCTATGAGTTTTCAAATCTACAAAGCTTTTTAGATATTTATTATGCAGGGGCAAATGTACTTATTAGCAAAGAAGATTTTTATGATTTAACTTGGGAATATATTTTAAAATGTGTTGATAATAATATAATTCATACAGAAATCTTCTTTGACCCTCAAACACATACTTCAAGAGGTGTCTCTTTTGAAACAGTTATAAGTGGAATAAAAGAGGCTTTAGAAGATGCAAATAAAAAGTTTGGAATAACTTCACAAATAATCATGTGTTTTTTAAGACATCTATCCCAAGAAGATGCTTTAAAAACTTTAGATGAAGCCTTAAATTTTAAAGATGATATTATAGGAGTTGGATTGGATTCTTCTGAGCTTGGAAATCCACCTTCAAAGTTTGAAAAAGTTTTTAAAAAAGCCCAAGAAAATGGATTTAAACTAGTTGCCCATGCAGGGGAAGAAGCTGATGTTTTATATATTTACGAAGCCTTAGATTTACTTCATATTCAAAGGATTGACCACGGTGTTCAATCTATAAAATCAGATGAATTAATGCAAAGATTAAAAGATGAACAAATTCCACTAACAGTTTGCCCTAATTCAAATATTGAGTTAAAAGTCTTTGAAAACTATAAAGAACATAATATAAAAAAGCTTTTAGATTTTGGGCTAAATGTGACAGTAAATTCAGATGATCCAGCATATTTTAAAGGTTATTTAAATCAAAACTTTATTAATCTATATGAAAACTTAGAGTTATCAAAAGAAGATATTGTAAAACTTGTGAAAAACTCTTTTAATTCATCATTTATAGAAGATGAGTTAAAGCAGAAGTATATAAAAGAAGTAAAGCTTTACGAAGGATAAGTATGCAAGATATAAATAACTATATAAAGATAAATGAAAAAATCTCTACATCAGGTCAACCAACTGCTAAACAGTTTGAAAAGATTGCAGAAGATGGCTATGAAATTGTGATAAATCTTGCAGTAGCACATAGTGAAGGAAAAATAGAAAATGAAGATGACATAGTTACTTCTTTGGGTATGAACTATGTGCATATTCCAGTTGAGTTTTTAGAACCTACAGTAAAAAATCTAAAAGATTTTATTGAAATACTATCATCATTTTCAAATAAAAAAGTATGGGTTCATTGTATTATGAATTATAGAGTCTCTGCTTTTATGTATGTTTATCATAAATACATACTTAAAACACCTTTCGATAATATTAATTTAGAAGTATTTGAGCAATGGTCTCCTGATGAAAAATGGCAAGAAATTATGAAAACTAAACCAGAAGAACTAAGCCTATAAAATAGAGGCTTAACACGTTATTTATTAACTTTTTGATAGGATTGCATCAATATTTTGGATAATTATTATAAGTTATTATTAAAGAATGGGATATAGAAATTGAAGATAGAAACTAAAGTAGCAAAGTTTGATGAACCATTATACCTAGAAAGTGGTAGGATACTAGAGGAGTTTGAACTAGTATATGAAACATATGGTCAATTAAACGCTGATAAATCAAATGTAATTGTTATTTGTCATGCCTTAGCTGGTTCTCATCATGTTGCAGGAAGATATGCTGATGAGGCTAAACCTGGATGGTGGGATAAGTTTATTGGTGATGGAAAAGCTATTGATACGAGAAAATATTTTGTAATATGTTCAAATAATATTGGAAGTACATTTGGTTCTACAAATGCACTTAGTATTGACCCTTCAACGCAAGAAGAATATAGACTAAAATTCCCAATATTAACAGTATCAGATATCGTAAAAGCACAAATGAGATTATATGATAGTTTAGGTATCACAAATGCCAAAGCAGTAATTGGTGGCTCAATGGGTGGAATGCAAGCTATTTGTTACTCGATAGAGTTTCCAGATTTTGCAGAACATGTATTTGCTATGGCTACAACTGCCTATACTAGACCTTGGGCAATTGCTATAAATAAAATCGCAATAGAATCAATAAGACATGACCCTATATTTAAAGATGGGCACTATGCAAAAGATGATTTGTTTGCTCGTGGATTACCTGGTCTTGCAATTGGAAGAATGGCAGGATTAATAGCCTATTTAAGTCCTACTTTGTTTAATCAAAAGTTTGGACGTGAATATTCAAGAACAGATGGTTTATATGAGTTATTTGGAAGATTTGAAGTTGAAAGATACTTGGAATACAACGCATATAGTTTTCCAAAAATCTTTGACCCTCTGTCTTATTTATATATATGTAAAACTATGAATATTTTTGATGCAGGAAGAAACAAAGACAAACTAGAAGACTCTTTTGATAAAGTAACATGTAAACTACATCTAATATCTTTTAAAGATGATATGTTATTTTTCCCTGAAGAGATGGAAGAGATTAGAGATATTATGATTAAACTAGGACGTGGCGATCAGGTAACTTATAAAATGGTAGATAGTCAATCAGGACATGATTCATTTTTAGTAGAAGTTGATAAATTTGATGACTACGTAGTAGATATTTTGGAGAACAAATAGATGAGTGAAGAAAAAAAAGAAGAATTAAGTTTTGAAGTTAAAATAGAAAAAGCTAAAGAGTTATTAGAAAAGCTTTCAAATCCTCAAATAACTCTAAGTGACTCTTTAGAAGTATATAAAACTGGTATAAAAGAGTTAGAAGAAGCTCAAAAACTTCTTGATGAAGCAAAACTAATTTTTACACAAGCTGACAAAAACTAAAAATAAATATTGCAAATTGTTATATTTTTTAATATAACTTATATTTTGAGATAAACTTCTTCATATATTATATGGAGAAGTTTATGACCGCGTTAAAACAACTAGAAAATTTAGATAAACCAAGAGAAAAATTACTTAAAAAAGGTACTAAATCACTAAAAGATTATGAGCTTATGGCGATAATTCTTGGAAGTGGAATATTTGGTAAAGATGTTATAAAACTATCTAGAGAGATTATAAAACTTTTAGAAAAAGATTTTGATACTTTGAGTTTAGATAAGTTATTAGAAGTACATGGATTAGGAAAAGTAAAAGCTTCACAAGTATTAAGTGCTATAGAATTATCAAGAAGATATCTAATTAAAAGTAATAAAAAAATCACTTCTGCAAAAGAAGTATATGAAGAACTGTTTGAATATAAAAGCAAAAAACAAGAGTATTTTTTAGCTTTGTATCTAGATGGAGCAAATCATCTAATAGAAAAAAGAGTTATCACTATAGGTACTTTAACCCAAAGTTTAGTTCATCCAAGAGAAGTACTATCTCCAGCAATTGAACTAAGAGCAGCTAGTATAATAGTAGCTCACAATCATCCTAGTGGACAGTTAAAAGCTAGTTTAGAAGATGAACTTATTACTAAAAGACTTATAGATAGTGCAAAGTTATTAGGTATAGAGTTTGTAGACCACGTAATAATTACAAATGAAGGTTTTAAAAGTATTCTTTAAATAGTTTCGTTGAAATCTTTTATTTCTTTAAGTTTTGTTACAAAATTTTGTAATAAAGGCTTAGGAGAATATGGAAGTAGTTCTATTAGCTGTGATTCTAAAGAAGAATCTTTTGTATAAGTACTATTTGGTTCTTTTACTAGTGATGATTCATTGTATTTTAGATTGAATTTATTTTTTAGTATTTCTATTTCTTCTAGTGTTGCAGTTTTTATAAGGTTTTGGAAAAATCTTTTTCTACTTTTATTGTCTCTTGTGAAAAGTTCTTGTTCTGCTATTTGTAAAGCTTCTGCAATATATGGAATAAGTTCTATTTTTATAGATATGCTACCATTAAGATATTTGTATATAGTTTTCTCAGAAGGGGTTTCTCCTGTACTATTTAACTTTGGTTCTAAATCCCTAAGTCTTTTTGCAAATTCTCTTTTAGTAAGGTTTTTATCTTTAAGTAATATATTTATTCTCTCATATACTTCCATCAAGGACCTTTTTTTTCTTAATTGTATTAAAAAATATTATTTATTTAATAGAATATTAATACTCTTAAAAGTAGAATCTAATAATTAACTTTTTTTTGAAAAAATATTTCAAAAGATTATGAAAACTATAAGGGCTGTTTCATGTGTGAAAAAATGAAGATTGGTATTATTTTTATTTTGTTGTTTTGTATTATAAATTATTTTATTTATAATATTGTCTTAAATACCTATTTTACAAATATAATTAATAATAGAACATTATTATTTTTTGTATTATCTACTTTTGTAAGTATATTATTTTTTACATTTTATTTGCTATTAAAAGAGAGAAAAATAGGAAAATTTTTAAACAAAAGATTAAAATATTTAAATGAAGATTTTCAAAATAGGTTAGAGCATGAAATAAAAAATAGTAAAGCAAAAGATAAAATCATATATGAACAATCAAAATTAACATCAATGAATGAGCTCATTTCAAATATAGCTCATCACTGGAGACAGCCTTTATCAGTTATTTCAAGTGCAGCTACAAGTATACAGCTTTATGAGAAAGTAGGGAAGTTAGAAACAGAAGATGTATTAAGTAGTTGTTCTATAATAAATGAAAAAGCACAATACTTGTCTGAAACTATAAATAGTTTTAAAAGCTTTAGTAAAAAAAGAAAAAAGAAAGATGTTTTTAGACTACAGCATTTAATGAATAGTTTTTTAGATTTATCAAAAATATTAGAAATAGAAGTGATATATACTATACAAAAAGATATAACTTTGTATACAGATAAAAATGAGCTGATACAAGTACTTATAAATATGGTAACTAATTCAAAAGATATTTATGAAAAAAAACAGATGGAAGATAAATTAGTTTTTATAGATATATCTGTAGATAAAGAAATATTAACAATTCAAATAAAAGACATAGCAGGAGGAATAGATGAAGATATAATCCATAGAATTTTTGAACCATATTTTACTACAAAACACAAATCAGAAGGTACAGGGTTAGGTTTATACATTTCATATATAATCATAAAAAATAAACTGGATGGAATGATAAGTGTTAAGAATGTAGATTTTGAATATTTAGATAAAGAATACAAAGGGGCTTTGTTTAGTATTGTATTTCCTATAAGGTAAAAATGCATAAGAATTAGTTTCTATAAAGATTATTTTTATATAATAAAAAATTATATATATGGTAGGTGTTATGGAAAAGAATTTAAAGTTTATATTTTGGATAGTAAATATTATTTATAGTGTATTTATATTATCTTTGTTTTTTTTAGACTATTTTTTGTTTGTAGATTTTTTTGGTTTTGAAAAAGGTTTATTTTTTTCTTTATTTGATAGAGTAGATTTTGTTTCGATAAGTTCAATTGTATTATTAATTTTATTGTCTTTTCTATTTATTGGTCTATATGTATATATAAGTATATTTGTTTATAACGAGTTTTCTTCTAAAAAAACTGTAAAAGCGTCTCCTTTCTATCCTTCTATAAGTTTAAAAAAAAAGAAAAACTTAATTTTTAGTGATTTAAAAAAAATACATTTACACCTTCTTAAAATAAAATTTTGGTTATTTTTGATTTTTTTACCAATTATATATGTTGAAGTAGCGGAGTTCTTTTTTATAAATAGTTTTTTAGTTCTATATGTAATTATTCTTATATATATTTCTTTATCTTTAATCATAACTTTAAATATAGAAAATGATATATACAAAAATATATTTTCTTTTAATACTATAGTCCTTTATGTAATAATTGGTTTAATATCCATATTAATATTTTTTAAAAGTGATATTTATTTAAAATCTTTTATATTGTTCTTTTTTTCTTCTTTTATTAGTTATATGATTATGTTTCTTTATTCAGATATTAAAAATGATACAGAAAAAATATCAAATGGAGCAATTCTCTTATTTTTTGCATTTTTTATTTTAATAGCATATTCAATTTTTATGTATTCTAATAAAAGTTCTTGGTCAAAAGAAATAAGTTCAAATAACGTTTTTTCTACAAACTTGATATTTAATAATGGAAATTTACAAACTAATTCACTAGATATTCAAATAAAAATTCCAAATAAATATTATATAACTCTAGTCAATCAACTTAAATATTATGAACAAAAGAATATATATCAATTATGTGTAGATGGCGATTTGTTAGATGAATATATGTATGTAATTTCAGATAAATACTTTTATATAGAAATAGCTTCAAATTTAAAAATGTATTTTAAAAATTTGTTTATAGAAAATGAGAATGCAGAAAAAAAATTTATAGGTTATAGAATATTTATAATAGAAGAAAAGAAATATGCTAATAGAGAGGGTAGTGAATATATTTTAGTAAATGCAAAGAATAAAATAGTAAATGATATTAATTATAAAATAATGCTAAAAAAGCTAGAAGCTATAAATAAAAAGTATATTAAAACTAGCAAAGATGGAATAAAAGAAATAAATGAAGACAATATTAAAAATTTAGTAGCAAAAGATAAAAAGAAGTTTCAAAAACTTTTAAATAAATATTATATTGAATTAAAATAAATTAAAAGATAGTATAAATTAACTAATTTACTCAAGATTAAAATATTGACAACAATCAAAAAGTTTTAAACAAAATACGGTATTATTACAGGATAAAATAATAAAAATAAACTATACTTATATAGTAAGGATTAGATATGAATGAAGCACATGAATTTTTTAACAGGCAAATAAAACTTTGGGGAGAAGAGACACAGGACTCTTTAGCTTCTAAAAAGGTTGCAATTATTGGTTCTGGTGGTCTTGGATGTACTTTAGCTATTGCACTTGGTGCTTCTGGAATAGGTGAATTTGCACTTGTAGATTTTGATGAAGTAGGGGTTCACAATATCCATCGACAGATTGGTTTTAAAGTTGGTGATGATGGAAAATTTAAATCTGAGGTTTTAAAAGAGCTTGTAGAGTCAAGATGTCCTTATACAAAAGCAACTGCTTATGTGGAGAGTTTTGAAGAGTTTGCAAAGAGAGGTTTAGAATTTGATATAGTTATTGATGCTACTGATAATCTTCCAACACGAGCGGCTATAAACGAGTACTGTATGAAAAACAATCAAGCTTGGATTTATGGTTCTGTAGAAGAGTTCCATGGTCAAGTTTGTTTTTTTGATAAAGCATCATATGAAGCGGTTTTCCAAATAAATGATAGAAAACCAAACGGTATTGCTTGTCCAATTGTGATGCATATTGGTTCTTTACAAGCAAATTTAGCAATTAGATATCTTACAGGTTTACCTGTAAAAAAAGATGTATTGTATTATCTTTCTTTTGATGAAGAGGGTGTTATTAGTACAAAAAAATTTAATCTTCCAACAAATTAATCTGGTATCTTTTAGATACTAGATTACACTTTAAAATTCTTTTATTTATAAACGTTTTTCTCTAACAATTTTTTAAGCACATTTTAGATACACTTTCCAAATTTTAACTAACACATACGGGGAACTTTAAATGCCAAAAAGAGAAGATATAAAATCTATTTTACTTATAGGTTCGGGACCTATTATCATTGGTCAAGCATGTGAGTTTGACTATTCTGGTACACAAGCTACAAAAACACTTAAAGAGTTGGGATATAGAGTTGTTTTAATTAATTCAAACCCAGCTACTATTATGACAGATCCTGAATTTGCTGACAAAACTTATATTGAGCCAATCACAGAAGAGGTTGTTGCAAAGATAATTGAAAAAGAAAAAATTGATGCTATTTTACCAACTATGGGTGGACAAACAGCACTTAATGTTGCAACTTCAATGTATGACAAAGGTATGCTTGAAGGTGTTCAATTCCTTGGAGCTCATCCTGATGCAATCAAAAAAGGTGAAGAGAGACAACTTTTTAATGATGCAATGATTAAAATTGGTATGGATTTACCAAAAAGTGCCAACGCTTATACTGTTGATGAAGCGGTAAAGGTTGCTAAAGAGATTGGTTTCCCTGTTATTTCTAGAGCTTCATTTACTCTTGCAGGTGGTGGGTCTGGTGTTGCATATAATATGGAAGAATTCAAAGCTCTTGCAGAAGCTGGTATTGATGCAAGCCCAATTAATGAAATTGAGATTATGGAGTCTATGCTTGGTTGGAAAGAGTATGAGATGGAAGTTATCAGAGATAGAAAAGATAACTGTATTATTGTATGTTCTATTGAAAACTTAGACCCAATGGGTGTTCATACAGGAGACTCAACTACTATTGCTCCTGCTCTTACTTTAACAGATAAAGAGTACCAAAATATGAGAAATGCCTCTTTTGCAATTCTTAGAGAGATTGGTGTTGATACTGGTGGTTCAAATGTACAGTTTTCTATTTGTCCAAAAACTGGAAGAATGATTGTAATTGAGATGAACCCGAGAGTATCTCGTTCTTCTGCACTTGCTTCAAAAGCAACTGGTTATCCTATTGCTAAAGTTGCTACTTTACTTGCAGTTGGATTTACACTTGATGAGATTGAAAATGATATTACAGGTACTACTGCATCGTTTGAACCAGTAATTGATTATATTGTTACAAAGATTCCACGATTTACTTTTGAAAAATTCCCTAAAGCAGATTCGACTTTAACAACTGGTATGAAATCAGTAGGTGAAGTTATGTCTATGGGTAGAACATTTAACGAATCTATTCAAAAAGCACTTTGTTCTTTAGAGACTGGTCTTGTAGGGTTTGATTCTATTTCTACTGATTTAGAATTAATCAAAAAAGAGATTAGAAGACCTAACTGTGATAGACTTTTATATTTAATGGATGGTATGAGACAAGGACTTACAAATGAAGAGATTTTTGAACTTTGTCAAGTTGATCCATGGTTTTTAACTAAATTTAGAGAGATGTACAATATTGAAAAATCAATAGACGAATCAATCTTAAATGATGAGTTTGCTATGAGAAATGCTAAATCAAATGGTTTCTCTGATGTTATGATTGCTAGACTTATTGGTAAAACTGAAGAAGATGTATATAAAGCAAGAAAAGCTTTAGATGTAGATTTTGAATACAATGAAGTTGATACTTGTGCAGCAGAGTTTAAAGCTCTTACTCCATATCTTTATTCAACTACAAATATTACAAAGTTACCAAAAGTTGATAAAACAACAGATGATAAGAAAGTAATGATTATCGGTGGTGGTCCAAATAGAATTGGTCAAGGTATTGAGTTTGATTATTGTTGTGTACATGCTTCATTTGCTTTAAATGAAATGGGTGTAAAAACGATTATGTATAACTGTAACCCTGAAACTGTTTCAACTGATTATGATACATCAGATATTTTATATTTTGAACCTATTGATTTTGAACATGTAAGATCTGTAATTGAGCAAGAAAATCCAGATGGTATTATTGTACATTTTGGAGGACAAACTCCTTTAAAACTTGCAAATGCAATTACTGATGCAGGTGGTAAGATTATTGGTACAACTGCTGAAGTCATTGATTTAGCAGAAGATAGAGAAAAGTTCTCTACTTTTGTTGAAAAAGCTGGATTATTACAACCTGAAAATGGAACAGCTGTTTTAGTTGATGAAGCGATTGAAATTGCTGAAAGAATTGGTTATCCAGTACTTGTACGTCCATCATTTGTACTTGGTGGTAGAGGTATGAGAATTGTTTATTCAACTGCAGAATTAAAACAATATATGGATGAAGCTGTATCTGTTTCAAATGATGCACCAGTATTAATTGATAAATTCTTAGATAGAGCAATTGAATTAGATGTTGATTGTATTTGTGATGGTAAAGAAGTTTATATTGGTGGAATTATGCAACATATTGAAGAAGCAGGTGTTCACTCTGGTGACTCTGCTTGTTCATTACCTCCTGTTTCAATTTCAGATGAATTAATCAAAGAACTTGAAACTAAAACAAAAAATATGGCACTAGGTCTTGGTGTTGTTGGTCTTATGAATACACAATATGCAATTCATAAAGGTCAAATTTACTTAATTGAAGTAAATCCTAGAGCTTCAAGAACTGTTCCTTTTGTATCTAAAGCAACTGGTATGCCTTTAGCAAAAGTAGCTACTAGAGTTATGTGGGGTGAGAGTTTAAGAAATGCACTTGCAACATATAATGAAGATTTAGTTTGGGAAGATAATGGAGTATTAAAACCTATTTTAAAAGACCATGTAGCTATTAAAGAAGCTGTATTTCCATTTAATAAATTAAGTGGTTCTGATATGATTTTAACACCTGAGATGAAATCTACTGGTGAAGTTATGGGTATCTCTGATAACTTTGGTACATCATATGCAAAAGCGCAAAGTGCTGCTAAAAATGACTTACCAACAGAAGGTAAAGTATTTATTTCATTATGTGATTTAGATAAAGAATTTGCTCCAAAAATTGCTTCTGGATTAGTAGAAGAAGGTTTTACAGTTGTTGCAACTGGTGGAACTCATAAAGCTATTACTGATGCAGGTATTGAGTGTGAGAAAGTACTTAAAATCTCTGAAGGTAGACCAAATATTACAGATTCTATTACAAATGGTGAGATTGCATTAGCATTTAATACTTCTGATGGAAAAGAGTCATCTAAAGATGATGGTAAAAATATTAGAAGATCAGTACTTAAAGAAAATGTTCCTTATGTTACAACAGCTGCTGCGGCACTTGCTTGTGTTGAAGCTATGAAAGCATTAAGACAAAAAGATGGAATAGGTGTTAAATCTATCCAAGAATTTTTAAATGACTAATGGATAAAGAACTAGTATATTTAGTACAAACTGATACAACTGTAGGTTTCTCATCATCTAACGATGAGAAACTTTCAGATATAAAACAAAGACCAAAATCTCAAAAAATACTTCAAACTGTAGATTCTTTTAAAACTTTAAAATCTATGACAAGAGTTCCAAAAAACTTTAGAAAAAGAGTTAGAAAATCTAACAAATCAACCTTTATATATCCAAATCTAAAATCTTTTAGAATTATTTCAAAAGATGATAGCTTTTATCCTTTTATTACAAAGTTTAAAAATCTATACTCTACATCTGCAAATCTTACAAAGGAAAAATTTGATTATGAGTTTGCATATGAAAATAGTGATGTTATGGTATTTACTAAAGATGGTTTCCATGAAAATACCTCTTCAACAATGTATAAAATAAATAAGAAGAAGATAGTTAAAATAAGATAATATAAAGTATAATTATCAAAATTTTATAAAAAGACAGTTATATGTTTCTACAAAGAGAGAAAGAGTTAAAACTTTTAAATAAGAGTTTTGATTTACCCAATTCATCTATAGAGTTTTTATTTGGTGCAAAAAATAGTGGTAAAACTACTATTTTACAAGAGTATTCAAAAGATAAAGATAGACTCTACTTTTCAAACTATGAAATGATTCCATCTATGTTTTTCACTCAAATGGCAAATACTATCAATGAATACTTTTATGAAGGGGATGTTAATACTTCTTTTAGTACATTTTCTGAAGTATTAAAGTTTTTAGATAAACAAGTTATTGAAAAGAAATTAGTGATTATAATTGATGATTTTCAAAATATTGTAAAAGTAGAGAAGAATGCATTAATAGAATTGTTAAAATTTTGGAAAAAGAATCTAAAAAATAAAAATATACAACTTATAATATCAAGTTCATTATTATTTAATGATAATCTAGATGAAATAGAGAAAGTTTTAACAAACAATATAACTTTGGATTATCTTGATTTTATAGCTATCAAAGAGTTTTTCCCTGATATGAATAGATTAGACCAGCTTTATGTATACTCTTTGTTAGGAACTACTCCTAGTAACTTAAAATACTATAACCCAAAGATTGATTTTACGGATAATATTTTTAATTTATTTTTATCACCAAACTCTTATCTTTTTGATTATGGAATAAGAGTTCTAAAAAATGAGATAAGTGATATTGGTACATATTCTTCTATTTTGCACTCCATAGCAAAGGGAAATACAAAGATAGGAGATATTGCAAATTCTTTGGATGTAAAATCTACTTATTTGACTCGTTATCTTCAAAAGTTAATAGATATGATGGTTATAAAGAAAATTGTGCCTGTTGGAGAAGATAAAAAAATATCAAAGTTTGGTAGATATGAGATTGAAGATAGTGCTTTAAAATTCTGGTTTTCTTATATTTATCCAAATCTTACAGCTTTACAATTAAATGATGTAAAAGAAGTAAGTAAGCAAATTCAAGACGAGTTTATTAGTAAAACAGTTTTTCTTAGTTATAAAAAATGTATAAAAGAGATGATAAATAACAAGAAAAAAGATATCTTAGGGTATGAACCTTTACATATTGGCAGTTGGTGGGATAACAATAACAATACTATTGATTTGATTGCATATGATAGAAAGACTGTAACCTTTATTCAAATTCTTTGGGAAGATAAAGATGTGGCAAAAATATCTTATGGTGAATTAAAATCAAGCTCTGAAAAGTTTGAATCTTCACTTGAAAAAAAGTATGTAATAGTTACAAAAAATACATTTTTTAATATGAAATAAGTTTATTTAAACTTAAAAATAACTTTTTTTAAGTTGGATGTAAAGATGTAATTTATTGTATTAATATGTTATATAACATATTATTTATTTTTATTTAAAATCTATATAAACACTATCTATAAAGTCTTTATCTCCTAATTTTATATTTATTATGTTTTTAAACATAATAAATATAAAAGAATAAATATACTTGCTTTTAAACTACTTCTATTTTAGCTATAATAATTTTAATTAAGTATTATTAAGAGGAAATTATTATGGCAACTGATAATAAATATGTAAAGTATCAAAATAAAACTGTAAAGTTAATTGATAAACCACAAGCTGATGAGAATATTTCTGTATATGTAAGACCTGGAGATTTAGTAGATTTTAAAATACCAGGTGTTGATTTAGAAGAGTTAGAATATCAATTAGTTGGCGGTGATATTGTAATTGATATCCCTAACTATGGTACTTTTACTTTTGTATCAATGGCTTTAATGGGATATAACGATACTCCTCCAAGATTTTTAACTAATTCTGGAAAACAGATGACTTTAGGTGATATTTTATCTGAAGTTGAAGAAATCAATGCATTGCCAATTGATTCTTTAGTTTCAAGTGTAGAAATAAATATTCCTGATAATACTGCTCGTGAAAATGAAGAAGGAGATTCAACAGAAAATAATCCTCAATCTACTCCTCAAATAATAATACAAGAAGTTGAAGTTGCAGCGGATGAAAATCCAGAAGATGATGAATCTCCAGCAGAGTTTGAACAACCACCTATCGAAATCCCTGAACTAGTAGAAGAAAGTCCTTTTAAGAGTAGAGATGATGCTCCTGATAGCAATTCAAAAACAGAAGAATCTGTAACTGAAGGAGCAACTCCTACTCTTACTTTTGATATTGATGTTCAGCATTTAAGTCTTAGCGATAATACAGGGGAAACTACAACTCTTACTGTTGAAGGAGGAGGAGGTACTTCTTATGATAATATTTATCCTGATACAAATACTACAGCTGATAGAGCATCAATTATTAAACAAACTGATGCAGAAGTAATTGATTATTCAAATATTACTAGTACTACAGCAAATAGTGTTGTCATAAACGCTGATAATAATACATTCTTTGGTTCAGATACTATTTCAAGAACGATAGTGATTAATCCCTCTCAACCAGAGGGGTTTGCGTTAGAAAAAATTACTTTAAGTAGTAGTAGTGCAATAGATGGTTTTGTTGCTGCTTATGGAACAGTTGTTGGAAGTACTTGGGTTATACAAAAAGATGATCCAAATACCTCAGAAATTGATGGTTTTCAACTTAACTCAACAGGAGGGATAGAAGTTACTTTTTCTCTAAATAGAGTTCAATCTAATCCTAACTTTGAAGTAAATATTGCGGTAGAATCAATTTTTAGTCTAGAAAATGTTTCTCCTGAGAATTTAGCAACAATTGAAACTCCTGTTACCACTTTTTTAACTTATGAAAAAAGTTATGGGGCAAATGTAAAAGAGATAAGTAATATTAATGACCCTGATGAATATTTATTTGATTCTTTTGTAAATGGACAAGGACAAGTTGTTGAAACGGGATTTGTTATTACAAGTAATATAAATGATAATATTATTTATGGTTCTGAAACTGTTTCAAATACTATTAATGGAGGAATATCTAATGATACTGTTACTACAGGTGTAGAGAATGATACAATTTATGGTAATGCAGGTAATGATACTATCACTTCTGGACTTGGTGATGACATAGTTGATGGTGGCGATGGAGATAGAGATACATTAGATTTTTCTTCGATTGATAATTTAAATAATATAGGTGTTGATGCAAATCTTACTTCTGGAATAGTAACGGGAGATGGAAATGATACAGTTTCTGGAATTGAAGATATTATTGGTACTCAAGACAATGATACTTTAACAGGAGATTCATCAGTAAATATTTTAAAAGGTGAAGATGGAGTAGATACATTATTTGGTAATGCAGGAGATGATACATTAGAAGGTGGTGCTTCATCAGATACATTAGAAGGTGGACTTGGTGATGACTTATTAAAAGGTGACTCTGGAAATGATACTGTAAGTTATAAAAATGCTACAAGTTCAACAACAGCTGGAGTAACTGTAAATTTAGAAGATGATGTAAATAATCCAAGTAAGGGAAGTGCTTCAGGTATAGATGGAAATGATACTTTATATGATTTTGAAAATGTAATAGGGTCAAACTTTAATGATACTATCACCGGAAATGGTTCATCAAATATTATAAATGCATTAGATGGTGATGATTATATTGTTGGATTAACGGGTAATGATACAATTGATGGTGGAGAGGGGGTTGATACAGTAGATTTCTCAAATGCTAGTTCTTCAGAAGAGATTGACTTATCCATAAATAGGGCAAGAGGTGCAGAGGGTACTGACAGACTTTATAATATTGAAAATGTAATTGGTTCAGATCACAAAGATGAAATAACAGGTAATGATGAAAATAATGTATTAGACGGTAGAGAAGATGATGATACTATTTCTGGTGGGCTTGGTGATGATACATTACTAGGTGGTTTAGACGATGATACATTATTAGGTGGACTTGGTGATGATACTATAAATGGTGGAGAAGATTCAGATACTGCAAATTATAATGATATTACAACTGGTGGAGTTGAAGTAAGTCTAAAAACTCAAAATGTTTCGCAAGATACAGTAAATGCGGGAGATGATGTTCTTATTGATATTGAAAACTTAATAGGTACTACTTTTGACGATACTTTAGATGGTGATTCAATTGCAAACTCAATTATTGGTGGGGCTGGGAATGATACTATAACTACAGGTGGAGTTTCTGGTTTAGGAAATGATTATATCGATGGTGGAAGTGGAAGTGATGATTTATTAAGTTTTATTGATAGTCCAAATGCAATTACATTGGATTTAGCAGTTACCTCTTCACAAGATAGTGGTTTTGGAAGTTTAATAATAAGAAATATAGAAAATGTTGAAGGAAGTAATAATAATGATATTATCAAGGGTAATTTAAGTGCGAATACTCTTTATGGATTAGATGGAAACGATACTTTAGTAGGAAGAGAAGGAAATGACTTCTTAGATGGTGGAGCTGATATCGATGAAGTTGATTACTCTGATGCAAGCACCGCAGTTAACTTAACTCTTGCAGAAATAGGTTTAACTGCAACAGCTTCAATTGGTTCAGAACAAGATACTATAAAAGATATAGAGAATATAACAGGTTCAAATTTTGCAGATACATTAGGTGGAAATAGTCAAGATAACAGTATTGATGCAGGTTTAGGTGATGATTTATTAATAGCTAGTAATGGAAATGATATATATGAAGGAAGAGCTGGTAGTGATACAGTTGATTATAGTTCGAGATCAAATAGTATAAATGTAGAATTAAAAGCTAATCAAGAAGCAAAACTTCAGGAAAATTTAATAGATAAAGATTCGTTATTTAATATCGAAAATGTTATAGGTTCAACTGTAAATGATACTATAAAAGGTGATTCACTAGATAACACATTAAAAGGTCAAGAAGGTGATGATACATTATATGGAGCAGGTGGAAATGATTATATTGATGGAGGTATAGAAGCTGATAGTTCACAAGGAAATGATACTGTTGATTATTCTGCTACTATTATTTCAGGAGTAACTGTTGATTTAAGTAATACTGGACAACAAAATATTAGTGGAACAGAAGGCTTTGATACTATAGTAAATATTGAAAATATTGTAGGATCTGGCTTTGATGATATATTAAGTGGTAATGCAGAAGATAATACGCTTGATGGAGCAGGTGGTGATGATACTTTAAAAGGTGGAGCTGGAGATGACTCTTTTATAGGTGGTACTGGAGTTGATACAGTTGATTATAGTGATGTTACACAAGATTTAAATGTTGATTTAAAATCTTTAACTCCAACGCAAGTTGCACCAGGACAAGGAACTGATTCTTTTAACTCAATTGAAGGAGTTATTGGTGGAAGTGGAGATGATACACTAATTGGTACTGATGGCGCAAATAATATTGTTGGTGGAAGTGGAGATGACACTTTAAGTGGATATGGAGTAACTGATGGTTCAGGTGGAGTTGATACTATTGATGGTGGAGCAGACAAAGATTTAATCAGTTTTGGTTTTACATCTGACAAGCTGGAAATTGACTTATCAAATAGTAGTGAACAAAATAGTGGTGTTGGAAAACTTGTAGTTACAAATGTTGAAGATATTTATGGTGGATATGGAGATGATACTCTAACAGGTAGCAATGAGGATAATACTATAAATGGTAGTATTGGTTCAGATAAACTTTTTGGAAGTGCCGGAAGTGATACTTTAAATGGAGGAAAAGATTCTGATCATCATAGATTTACTATAACTTCTAATGGTACAATATCTTTTATTGTAGGTGGAGTTTTAATATCTGCTACTGGAGCAAATGCAAGTGAACAGATAAGTAATATCATTGCTGAATTTAATTCTCAAAATGCTTCAAATATACTAGAACTAGGAACAATAGGTACAGATGGAACATATATATATGTTGATTCTGAACAAACTGTAAATACTCCTGTAAATTTAACTCAAAAGAATGATTTTGTAGCTATAGATACTGTTGATTACTCTACTTTATCAGGTATTTCTGTTAATGTAGATATGACAGCTCAAACTGTAATTAAAACTGATGGTGGAACAACTACAACGGATACTATTATTGATATAGAAGAAGTTATTGGTGGAAGTGGTAATGATACTTTAATAGGTGATGCAAATGATAATATCCTAAGAGGTGGAGCGGGAGATGACTCTATTGATGGTGGATTAGGAAGTGATACTCTTTATGGAGATGCAGGAAATGACTCTTTTATATCTTCTGTTGGTGATGGAATAGATACTATTTATGGTGGAGCTGATAGTGATACTGTTGATTATAGTGTAGAATCAAATAATATAGTAGTTACACTTGATGGAGTTAATCAAACTAGAGTAAAGATAAATGGAACAGATAATGACTTTATTCAAGAAGTAGAAAATATTATAACAGGTAGTGGCGATGATACAGTAACTGGTGATAGTAATGATAATACATTTTTCACAAATGATGGAGATGACACTGTACAAGGTGGTGAAGGTGATGATTACTTTGATGGTGGAGATAATACTGCAGGAATAGGTGATAAAGCAGATTATTCTTACTTAACTGGAAGTACAGGTATTAATGTTGATTTATCAAGTAATAGCGCTACAGATTTAGGTGCAGGAACAGAAGTTGGAAGTGATACTTTAGTTAATATCGAAAATGTACTTGGTTCTAAAAATGATGACATTATTGAAGGAAATTCTTTAAATAATACTTTAGAAGGTGCTTTAGGTGCTGACTCATTAGTAGGTAATGATGGCGATGATACATTACTTGGTGGTACGGGAAATGATATCTTAAAAGGTGGAATAGGTAATGATATTTTAAATGGAGGAGCTGATATTGATACAGCTGACTTCTCAGATGCAAATGCTGGTGTAAATATTGATTTAAGTGATACCGGATCAGTTGCTATTGGAGCTGGTCTTGGTACGGATACATTTATTGATATAGAAGGTGCTATTGGTGGAGACTATGATGATACATTAAAAGGTACAGAGGATGCTAACTCTTTAGTTGGTGGTATAGGAAATGATACTTTATTAGGAAATGGAACAGATTCTTTAACTACTCCTGATACATATGATTACTTAGATGGTGGTGCAGGAGATGAAGATTTTGTAAGCTATGATGGTGAGACTGGAAATGTAACATTAAATTTAGGTTTAAACTATACTACTAATTCTGGAGATGGACATATCTTTAATGATAGTGATAATTCAGTTTTTAATTATCAAGATGGTGGTGCTGCTGGAAATGTTCAAATAAAAAATGTAGAAAATCTTCAAGGTGGAGATGGTGATGATACTTTTATAGGTAATGATTCTTCAAATACATTATTTGGTGGTGCAGGAGATGACTTACTAAGTGGTGGTTCAGGTAATAATTACTTAGATGGTGGAACAAATAATGTTCTAGGAGATACAGCTGATTATTCTAATATTACTAATAGTCTTGGAATTGGAGCTGATTTTAATGCTGGTACAGATTCTGGAAGTTTATTTGGAGAAGTAAATTATAATGGGACACAAGTTGATGTATTAAAAGATATTGAAAATCTTAGAGCTTCAAAAAATGATGATACTATTATTGGTGATACTGATGATAATGTTTCAAACGTATTTGAAGGTATGGGTGGAGCTGATATTATAAATGGTGGTTCTGGGGATGATACTATTTATGGTGCACAAAATGGAAATGACTTAACAAGTATAGATACTGCGGATATAGATACTGCGGATACTCTTAGTGGTGGTTCTGGAAATGATACAGTATACGGACAAACAGGAGATGATACTTTAATAGGTAATGAAGGTATAGATACACTAAATGGTGGTTCAGGTAGCGATACAGTTGATTATTTATATTTAGATAGTGGAAATGATAGTGTAAGTGTTGATTTTACTTCAAACAGTGCAAATGATTCAAGTGATACTGATACTTTAATAAATATAGAAAATGCTTCAGGAAGTAAAAATAATGATACTTTTATTATGGCAAGTGGAACTACTTCTAATATAATTGATGGTAAAAATGGAATAGATACAATTGATTATTCTAATTATACTACAAATGCAATTACTGTTGATTTAGGAAACTCTGCTTCTCAGGAGATTACAACAGGTGACAATGATACTATTTTGAATATTGAAAATCTTATAGGAACGGCTTTAGATGATACTATCACTGGTTCAAATTCAGATAATACATTAAATGGAAGTGAAGGTAGTGATAGATTTTTCTCAAGTTCAGGAAATGACACTATAGATGGTGGAGTAGATGCAACATCAAATGATACAGATATAGCTGACTATTCAAATGCATCAACTAGAATAATTGTAACAGGTGGAAATAGTGTAAATAAAAATACAGGATTTACAGATACTTTACAAAATATAGAAGAGATTCAAGGAACAGACTTCTTAGATACTATGACCGGTGGAGCTTCAAAAGATATATTTAAAGGTGGAGATTCTAGTGATACTTTAGATGGTAGTGCAGGAGATGACACTTTATATGGTGAGAATGGAGATGATACCTTAATAGGTGGAACGGGTAATGATGAACTAAGAGGTGGTAATAATTTAACAGCTGGTGATACAGTTGATTATAGTAGTAGAAATGAGAGTGTAACACTAACTTTAAATTCTGGTTCTGGAACTACAACAGTAGGAGTTTCAGGTGAAACAGATAGTCTATTTGAAATTGAAAATATAAGAGGTTCACAAGTTGATGATGAGATAACTGGTGATGCTAATGCAAATGTATTAAATGGATTTACTGGTGATGATACATTAATTGGTGGCGCTGGAATTGATACTTTAAAAGGTGGAGATGATGATGACACTCTATCTGGTGGAAGTGAAGTAGATTATATTTTTGGTGAAGAGGGTGATGATACTATTGTTGATAGTGAATTCACTGGTGATGAAATAGATGGAGGAACAAATACAACAGTAGGTGATACTATTGATTATCATAATTTAACAGATGGAGTTACTCTTAATTTAAATGATTCTAATACAAGTTCAGTTTTTGTAAAAGTAGGTTCTGATGTAACTAATCACAAAATTGAAAATATTGAAAATGTAATTGGAACTGATGATATCGATGATATTACTGGAAATAGTTCAAATAATACACTTGATGGAAGAAATGGTAATGATATATTAAATGGTGGAGCAGGTGAAGATTATATTAGTGGTGGAGCTGATAATGATACATTAGTTGGTGGAGCCAATAATGATGAACTATATGGTGATGCAGGAGATGATACTCTAAAAGGTGGAGCAGGTAATGATATCTTAAATGGTGGAGCTGATAATGATACCGCAGATTTTTCTGATGCAAATGCATCAGTAAATATAGATTTAGGAGCTTCAGGTCTTGTAAATATTGGAGCAGGGCTTGGTTCTGATACATTTATTTCAATTGAAGGTGCAATAGGTGGTGATTTTGATGATACTCTAAGAGGAACTACTGGACAAAATACATTAATCGGTGGAGAAGGAAATGATACTCTATATGGCTTAGGAACAACTGGCGGAGTTGACTATTTAGATGGTGGAGATGGTACAGAAGATTTTGTAAGTTTCAATTATGCAGCTGCAAGTAGTGGTATTAAAGTAGATTTATCAAATACTGGTGCACAAGATATCAATGGTGGGGCTGATGATTTAATCATCAAAAATATAGAAAATATTGAAGGTGGTACAGGTAATGACTCTATTACTGGTAATGCTTCAGATAATACAATAAACTCAATATCAGGTGATGATACTATTTTTGCAAGTGGTGGGAGTGATACTATTGATGGTGGAGCTCATACTACAGGTGATACAGTTGATTATACTTCTCAATCAGGAATTACTGTTAATGTTCAAGCTGACAACTCTATTTTAGTTACTAAATCAACAGGTACAGATACCCTTACAAATATAGAAAATTTAGTTGCCTCTGCTGGTGATGATGTTATAAATGGAAATGATTCTAGTAATACTTTATATGGTGGAGATGGAAATGATACTATTGATGGAAAAGGTGGAGATGATTCATTATATGGTGAAGATGGAGATGATACTTTAATAGGTGGAACAGGCAATGACCTTTTAAATGGTGGAAATGATACTGATACAGTAGATTATAGTGATAGAACAGATGGTATTGATTTAACTTTAGTAGATGGTGATGGAACTGCTTTTATAGATACTAATGATGATGGATTAAAAGTTCATACACCAGGAGAAGAAGAGGATACATTAGTTGATGTCGAAAATGTAATAGGTTCTCAAGACCATGATATTATTGTTGGTGATGCTGGAATAAATACATTTAAAGGTGAATCAGGAAATGATTCTCTTGCAGGTGGTGCAGGTGCAGATAGACTTGAAGGTGGAGAAGGAAATGATACTCTTCAAGGTGATGCAGGTGCAGATACAATATATGGTAATACAGGTGCGGATACTTTTGTTCAAACAGCTGTTTTAAATGATACTGCAGGTGACTTAATCTATGGAGGAAGTGAAGCTGATTCTTCAAGAGGTAGTGATACAGTTGATTATAGTTCTATTTCTTCTGGAGTAACAGTTAATTTAAATGATACTGGTTTAGGGAATGTTACAGTTGGGAGTAGTGTTGATGATCACCAGTTATCAAATATAGAAAATATTATAGGTTCTACAGGAAATGATACTATTCAAGGTGATAGTGCCGATAATATTCTAGATGGACATATTGGAACAGATGATACTATATCTTATGCAAATACAACTTCATCAGTTACTGTTAACTTAGGTTCTTTAATAAATAGTGATATAGATTTTGATGCTACAAATGAAAATATAGCTGCACAAAGTGGAACAAGTAATACAGATGGTACTGATACTTTATCAAATTTTGAAAATATTATAGGTTCAGCAAATGACGATACTTTAATAGGTGATTCAAGTGCAAATACTATTAATGGTGGTATAGGTGATGATTTACTTTTAGGTGGTGCAGGAAGTGATAGTTTAATAGGTGGTACTGGAGAAAATACAGTTTCATATGCTTTAGAGTCTGCTGTAGATGCCTCTTTAAGAGCTGGAACAGGTAAGGTAGGAGCTGATACTGATCAATTTACAGATATTCAAAATATTATAGGTACAACAGGTAATGATACTATTGAAGGTGATTCAGGAGATAATACTTTAAATGCTGGTGCTGGAATTGATACTTTATCATATGCAGGAGCAGACTCTTCTGATAGTTCAGGTGTAACAGTTGATTTAAAATTAGGAGTTGTAGATACTATAAATGATGGTACGGATACTATTAGTGGTTTTGAAAATATAATAGGTTCAAATAAAAATGATATTTTAACTGGTGATGCAAGTAATAATACTATAGATGCAGGACAAGGAAATGATACTTTATCTGGTGGAGATGGTACTGATGAGTTAAACGGTGGTAGTGGTAATGATGTATTTACTATAACTTCATTAGATGTAGATGGTAATAATGATGTTATAAATGGTGATGGTAATACAGATACAATAGATTATAGTGCAATAAATTCAGCGTATCATGTTGAAGTTAACTTAGATACTCCAAGTGCAGAAGTCTTTAATGGAACAACATCTTTAGATAGTGATACTATAAGTGGTATAGAAAATATTATAGGTAGTTCAAATGATGATACTATAATTGGTGATGCAAACTCTAATAAACTTGAAGGTAAAGGTGGGGATGATACTTTAGATGGTGCAGGAGGAATTGATTCACTACTAGGTGGTGCAGGAAATGATACTATTATTCAAAAAGATGGAGAAACTACTGGTGATATAATTGATGGTGGTTCACATAATAGTACAGGTGATACAGTTGATTATAGTAATGTAAGTTCAAGTATAGATGTAACTTTATTAGATGGTGGAATTACTTCTGATGTTAAGATAGCAAGTGTAAATGATCATACTGTAAGAAATATAGAAAATATTATAGGTTCTTCTGTAAGTGATACTTTAACTGGTAACAATGCTGTTAATACTCTTTTAGGTGGAGATGGTGATGATACTATTGATGGTGGATTAGGAGCAGATTATTTAGATGGTCAAGGTGAAAACCTAGGAAATAAACTTACTTATGAAAGTATTTCAAACTCAGTTAGAATTGATTTAAAAAATAATACTGCAATTACTGATTTAGATAGTGATGGTTTTACTTTTGACGGAAGTGGAAATAATACAGATGCAGATGATGAACAAGATACAATCTTAAACTTTAAAATTGCAGAAGGCTCTACAAATGATGATATTTTAATTGCTGGAGATAGTGGCAATACTCTTTTAGGTGGAGATGGAGATGATACTTTATATAGTGGATTAGGTGATGATAGACTTGAAGGTGGTTTAGGTCAGAATTTATTTAAACTAGGAACAGATGAAGCAAATAATGGTATAGATACAGTAGTTGGTGGACTTGATGTTGATACTGCTGATTATAGTGATATAACAAATACTTCAAGAGATATAACAGTAGATTTAGCAGGAGCATCAGCAAGAACAGTAACTATAAGTGGAGTTGCTAGTGATACTTTACAAAGTGTTGAAAATGTAATTGGTGGAGCTGGAAATGATAATATTACTGGTGATAATGAAGATAATAGACTTGAAGGTGGTTTAGGTGATGATACTTTAGATGGTGAAGTTGGAAAAGACTTACTATATGGTGGAGCTGGCAATGATACTATCAAAGGTGGAATAGATGAAGATACTATTTATGGTGATGCGAATAATGATATTTTAGAAGGTGAAGATGGAGATGACTCATTATTTGGAGGAGCAGGAGATGATACACTTGCAGGTGGAGCTGGTATTGACTATTTAGATGGTGGAGCTCAAGACTCTGTAGGAGATAGTGTAGTTTTCTCATCAGAAACTGGAAAACTTGATTTAAATCTTAGAGATGTAGATGTAAATGGATTTGCACAAGCTAAACTTGATAATATAGGTGATGATTATCTAAAAGATATAGAAAATATAACTGCAACTAATCAAGATGATTATATAGGTGGAAATGCTTCAACAAATACAATAATTGCCTTAAATGGTGATGATACAATAGTTGGTGATGGTGGAATTGATTATTTAGAAGGTGGAGAAGGTGATGATATCTTTAAAGCTGGACTAGATGCTAATGGAGATAAAATACTAGAAGATGGAGATGATGGTGCAGATATTATTGATGGTGGGACATTAGATGAAACTAATGGAGATACTGTTGATTACTCAGCAATTTCAAAATCTATTAATGTAACTTTAAATGGCTCTACTGATACAACTGTACAAATCACTGATTATGCAAATGATACAATTAAAAATATTGAAAATGTTATAGGTTCAAGTGCAAATGATATTATAACAGGTGATAGTAATGATAATACTCTAGATGGTAGTGTAGGTGCTGATACTTTATATGGTGCAGGAGGAAATGATACTTTAATAGGTGGAACAGGTATTGATACTGTAGATTATACAAGTGCTGGTGCTAAAGTAGTTGTAGATATGAGTATTGTAAATGCTGAGGTATCACAAGATGGTGATGGTGGAATTGATAATCTTATTGATGTAGAAAAAGTTATTGGTTCTACATATGGTGATACAATTGATGGTAATGATGATGCAAATACTTTATATGGTGGAGCTGGAAGTGATACTATTTCTGGTGGATTAGGTGCTGATGATTTAAGTGGTTATGGATTAAGCAGTGGAAGTGATTCTCATATAGATACAGTATCTTATGCATATGTAGGAAGTGCTGATGAGGTAAGTGTAAACTTAAATGCTGGAACAGGTGTAGTTGATGTTTCAGGAGATACTACTGATAGTGATACTTTAAGTGATTTTGAAAATGTAATTGGTGGAGCAGGAAATGATACTATTGTTGGTTCAAATGATGTAAATATTCTTAAAGCTGGTGCTGGAAATGATACTCTTACTGGATTAAATGGAGATGATGACCTTCAAGGTGAAGCTGGAAATGATACATTCATTGCAACTGGAGTAAATGATGGAGTTGATACTATTGATGGTGGAATTGATAGTGATACAGTTGACTATAGTGTATTAGGTGTAGGAAATGAGATAACACTTACTTTAGCTGAAACAGGAAATACAAATCAAATTACAATAGCTGGTGGTGGAGATGCTGACAATATTAAAAATATTGAAAATGTAATTGCTTCACAAGGTATTGATACAATTACAGGTAATAGTGAGCAAAATACAATTTTTGGGCAAGATGGAAATGATATTGTTGATGGTAAAGCTGGAGATGACTCTTTATATGGTGAAGATGGAGATGATACTTTAAAAGGTGGAACTGGAGATGATTATATCCATGGTGGAAATAATACAGCTGTAGGAGATACAGTTGATTATTCTGATGCAACATCTGCTGTTACTGTTGATATGTCAGGTAGTTCTGTAAGTGTTGGTGCTGGACTTGGTACTGATACATTAGTTGATATAGAAAATGCTTTAGGTTCTGATTATGATGATACTTTCCATAGTGATATAAATAATGCAAATACTTTTTATGGTGGGAATGAACAAACAGTAGGTGATACAGTTGATTATTATAATTATGCAAATGGTTTAACTGATGCAAATGATAAAATTATTGTAGATATGAATGCAGGAACAGTTGCTATTACAAATGATGGAGTTGCAACTGTAACAGATGGTTTAGATGATATTGAAAATATCACTGCAACAGCAGGTGATGATACAATAACTGGAGATGGTGAAGATAATACTTTATTAGGATTAGCAGGTGATGATACAATTGCTGGTGGTTTAGGAAATGACTATTTAGATGCAAGTAGTGGAAATGATGATAGAGTTGATTATTCATATAGTGCTACGGGTGTAACTGTTGACTTAGTAAATGGTACTGGTATTGTAAATGCAAGTGATAGTGATACATTAATTGGATTTGAAAATGTTACAGGTACAAATGATAATGATACAATAATTTTAAAATCAAGTGCTGGTTCATTAGCTGGTGTTGAAAATGAGATAGATGGTGGTAGTGGTACAGATACAGTTAGTTATGAAGATTATACAGATGACTTAACTATAAATATGGGTGCAGGAGCTGTTGCTACTGGTGATAATGATATTTTAACAAATATAGAAAATGTTAAGGGTGGTACAGGTAATGATACCTTCCAAACAAATAGTGCAGTATCAAATAGAATTGATGGAAATGATGGAAATGATACTTTAGACTATAGCACTATAAATCAAACAGTAAGTGTTACTTTAAATGGTTCAACTCCAAGTGTAGTGACAATTGGTGGTGGATTAGCAAACGATACAGTTTTAAATATTGAAAATATTTCAGGTGGTAGTGTAAATGATACTATCATAGGAGATAGTGAAGATAATACTTTATATGGAAATGCAGGGGATGATACTTTAAATGGTGTGGATGGAAATGATACACTATTTGGAGGAGCTGATAATGACTCTTTAATAGGTGGAGCAGGACTTGACTCTATTGAAGGTGGTGAAGGTGATGACGATATTGAAGGTGGTTCTGAAAAAGATATCATCTATGGAGACTCTTCTACAAACTTAGCTTTAAGTGGTAATGATACTATTGATGCAGGAACTGGAAACGACACTGTTTACGGTGGATTAGGTGATGACTCTATTGAAGGTAATGCCAATGATGATAAATTAGTTGGTGATGCAGGAGTTGATATTATAAATGGTGGAACAGGAAGTGATACTATTTATGGTGATGATGAAGCAAATGTATTAGTTACAGGTTCAGGTGATACTTTAAGTGGTGGACTTGGAAATGATAAATTATATGGTGGTTATGGTGATGATACTTTAGCTGGTAATGAAAATGATGATGAAATTTATGGTGGAGCAGGTATAGATACTGTTGATTATAGATCAGCAACATCAGGAGTTACTGTTGATTTAGGTAATGATGGTTCAACTTCACAAAATATTGGTGGTGGTCAAGGACTTGACAAGATAACTGAAGTTGAAAATGTGCTTGGTTCAAGTTTTGATGATAAATTTTATGCAAATATAGCTGTAAATAATAGATTTGATGGTGGAACAAACTCAGGAACAGAAACAGATGCTGATGAAGTAAATGGTGATACAGTTGATTATAGTGATAAACTAGATCAATCAGGCGATAGTGTAACAGTTAATCTATCAACTGATGGTATAGCAACTGTTGTAGATGCAAGTGGTGTTACAACAACAGATACTTTAATAAATATAGAAAATATTACAGGAACTGCTGGTAATGATGTTATTACTGGAAGCGATGAAAAAAATACCTTAAAAGGTATGTCAGGTAATGATACTTTACAAGGTGGAGATGGTATTGATACTATTGATGGTGGAGCTGGAATTGATAAAGCTATCTATACATATGCGGGAAGTTCAGTAAATGTTGATCTTGATAGTGAAACAGCTGTTGTTAATGGAACAGATAGTGATACTTTAATTGATATAGAGAATATTGATGGTTCTTCTCATGATGATAATATTATTATGAAAGCTGGTGATAATCCAAATGTAATTGATGGTGCAGGTGGAGATGATACTGTTTCATATGAAAAATATACAACAGATGTAACCGTAAGTCTTAAAACTACAGCTTCTCAAACGGTAACTGGAAGTGATAATGATACTTTACTAAATATAGAAAACTTAGTAGGTGGTACAGGTGATGATACTCTTACTGGTTCAGATGCTGTGGATAATAGTTTAGAAGGTGGTGCAGGAGATGATAGCTTTATTGTCTCTACAGGAAATGACTATATTGATGGAGGGAGTGAAGCTTCAAGTGCAAGAGGAAGAGATACAATTGATTATAGTTCACTAACTGACGGAGATACTGATGTTTCAACTGGTGGATTAAATGTATCTTTAAATGGTTCAAATGTTGTAAACCTTACAGTTGATTCTGATAATAGTGGAACATATACAGGTTCAGATAAAGTTGATGAAATAATAAATGTAGAAAATGTAATAGGAACACAAAATAGTGATACTATTACAGGTGATACAGCTGTAAATACTTTAAGTGGTCAAGCAGGTAATGATATTTTAGATGGTGGAAGTGATGCTGATACACTTATAGGTGGAGCGGGGAATGATACCTTTAAAGGTGGTGCTGGAGACTTTGACGATGTAATTTATGGTGGAAACTTTGATGGTACAACACATACAGATAGTGGAACAGACACTATAGATTATAGCTCTGCTGTATCTTCTGTAACTGTAAATTTAGATGATACAACAGGAGAAAGTGTAGTTTCTGGTGCTACTGGATATGGAAAAAGTATTGATCAAGGTTTAGATTCACTATTTGGTATAGAAAATATTGTAGGTTCAACTTTAAGTGATAGTTTTGTAAGTGCATCAGGTGAAACAAATATTATTGATGGTGGAGATAATGGTTTAGAGGGTGATACTATTGATTATAGTTCTAAAGCAACTACAATTGATGTAACTCTAAATGGTTCAACATTAACTGATGTAACAATTACTGGTGATAGTAATGACCAAATTCAAAATATTGAAAATGTAATAGGAAGTACAAGTGCTGATACTATCTTTGGTGATAATGAAGTAAATACATTAGATGGTAATCAAGGAGATGATACTTTATCTGGTGGAGCTGGAAATGATAGAATAATTGGTGGAGCTGGAGTAAATACAGTTTCATATGATTATTCAACATCTACAGGAGTTACAGTAGATTTAGATGCAGGAACTGGTGTTATAAATGCTTCAGATAGTGATGTATTAAGTCAAATTCAAAATGTTATAGGTACAGATTTTGTAGATGAAATTACAGGTAATAGTGAAGTTAATACTTTAACTGGTGGTACAGGTAATGATACTTTCTACAGTTCTTTAAACAATGACCAAATAAATGGTGGTAATGATAGTGATACTATGGACTATAGTAATAGTACAGGAAATAAAATATCTGTTGATTTAAGTTCTAGTTCAAATGTATTAGTTGATGAATCATCAGGAGACTTTTCAAGTCCAATCTATACAGATACTTTAAATAGTATAGAAAATATTACAGGTACTCAAAATAACGATACTATCACAGGAAATACAAGTGTAAATATTTTAGATGGTGGTGATGGTGCTGATACATTAAATGGTCATGGCGGAGCAGATATTATAAATGCTGGTGCTAACGATGACCTTATTGTTATGACAAATGAAGCACAAGCAGCAGGTGATGATATAGATGGTGAGACAGGTTTTGACACTATTGATTATCAAGGTTTAGGTCAAGGTGTTACTATAAATATGGATGGAGTAACAGATGTAAATGTTACTGTAGGAGCTACAACAAATCATCACACTTTTACAGGTATTGAAAATATAATTGCTACAAATGAAATTGATAATATTACTGGTGATAGTAATGCAAATAAAATCATAGGTATGTCTGAAGATGATACTGTATTTGGTCAAGGTGGAAATGATAAACTTTATGGTGGAAATGAAGCAAATGATTTAGTTGGAAGTGGTAATGATACTTTAGATGGTCAAACAGGTGATGATACTATTTATGGTGGAGATGGACTAGATAGACTTATTGGTGGAGATGGTAAAGATATCCTTTATGGTGATGCGGGAGCAGATTCATTATTAGGTGAAATTGGTGATGATACAATTTTTGGTGGAGCTGATAATGATGACATCAAAGGTGGTCTAGGTGCTGATAGTATGTCTGGTAATGCAGGAGATGATGTATTTACTTTCCAAAGATCAGATGTAGATGATGATATTATTTATGGTGGAGATAGTAGTGCTGATGATGGAACAGATACTGTTGATTATTCTCAATCATTTAATGGTATGGAAATTGTTTTAGGTGAAGGAAATGCACAAGGAACTGCAACATCAGCTGACCAAGGAAATGATTCTTTATATGGTATAGAAAATGTTATTGGTTCTAACACAGATGTTTACTCTGATACTATTACTGGTAATAGTGAAGTAAATACATTAAGTGGACTTGCTGGTGATGATACGTTATATGGACTTGCAGGGGCTGATACACTATTAGGTGGAGCTGATGATGATGAACTTCATGGAGGAAATGATTCCGACTCAATAGATGGTGGAACAGGTGATGATAAAATCTATGGAGATGCAGCTGCTGATAATTTAACAGGTGGAACAGGTGATGATACATTCTTCTTAAGTGCAAATGATGGATTAGATGTAATTGATGGAAATGCAGATAGTGATACTATTGATTACTCAGCTATTACAACAGGAACTCCTGGAACTGATGGAGTTGTTGTAACATTAAATGGTTCAACACAAACTACAGTAACTATAAATGGGGTTAACCAAGATTTAATTACAAATATTGAAAATGTAGTAGGTACTTCAAATAATGATACTTTCACAGGCGATGCAGGAGATAATAGCCTAAGTGGTGGAGCTGGAATTGATGAAGTAAGATATGATTATGCAACATCAGGAGTTACTGTTGATTTAGAAAATGGTACAGCAACTGAAACAGCAGGAACTGATACTTTAAGTAGTATAGAAAATGTTCTTGGTTCAAATTTTGATGATACATTTATTACAGCAAGTGGAGTTACAAATGTAATTGATGGAGCTGGACATACAAATGGTGATATGATTGATTATAGTTCTAGAAATAATTCAATAAATGTAACACTAAATGGTTCAACTTTAACAACTGTAGCAGTAAGTGGTGATAATGATGACCACATTAGAAATATAGAACATGTAACGGGTTCAACAAATGATGATACTATCACAGGTGATACTTCAGTTAATACTCTATTAGGTATGGATGGTGATGATACTATTTCTGGAAATGGTGGAGCTGATTATATTGATGGTGGAGCTGGTGATGATGAGATTACTGGTGGTGCAGATGCAGACTCTTTATTTGGTGGAGCTGATAATGATATTTTTAAAGGTACTGATTTTACAGGTGATGAAATTGATGGTGGCTCAAATACAACAGCTGGTGATACTGTTGATTATTCAGCTGTAGCAACGCATGGTGTTACAATAGATTTAGATACTACAAATACAAGTATTGTAACAATAAATGCACAAACTCATATTGTGACAGATATTGAAAATGTAATAGGTACAGACCAAGCTGATAATATAACTGGAGATTCAAATAATAATATCTTATCAGGAAATGATGGTGCTGATATTATTTCAGGTGAAGAGGGTGAAGATACTATTATTGGTGGACTTGGAGTTGATGAATTACATGGTGGAGATAATACCGATATTATTTATGGTGATGATGAAGCTAGTACTGATGTAGCAGGAGCAAATGATACTTTATTTGGTGATGCTGGAAATGATTCACTTTATGGTGGATATGGAGATGATACTTTAGATGGTGGTGTTGGAAGTGATAGATTATTTGGTGGGGCTGGAAGTGATACAGCTGATTATACAAATGCAACATCTGCTATTGAAGCAAATTTAGTAAATAAAAGAGTTGATATAGGTGTAACAGATATTGATAATTTATCAAGCATTGAAAATATCACGGGTTCTGATCTTGCAACAGGTGATACAATTATTGGTGATTCAAACGATAATACTCTTCTTGGCCTTGCAGGTGATGATACTATTTCAGAAGGTGCAGGTGCAGACTTCGTAGAAGGTGGAGCTGGTGATGATTATATTATTGCTGGGGCTGGAGATGACCATATTGATGGTGATACATCAGGTGGAAACGATGGTAGTGATACTTTAGATTATAGTACTTTAACTTTAACAGGTAGTGGTATAGATATTGATTTATCAGATACAAGTGCTCAGTTAGTACATACAAGTTATGGTAATGATACGATTACAAATATTGAAAATGTAGTAGGCTCTGATAATAACGATACGATAAGTGGTAATAGTTTATCAAATACTTTAGAAGGTGGGAGAGGAAATGACTCTTTAGTCGGACTTGATGGGGCTGATAGATTAATCGGTGGAGCTGATGAAGATACTGCTGATTATAGTTTAGGAAGTCCTACTGCTGGTATTGATATTGATATGACCAAAGTACAAACTGATAATGATACTTCTACATATAGAGTTCAAAATGATGGATTTGGAAATAGAGAGTTTATTGATGGTATTGAAAATATTATAGGTACAAATCACAATGATACTATTTATGGTGCAGATGGTACAAATACATTAATTGGTGGAGCTGGTGATGATACTTTAAGAGGTGGTGCTGGAGCTGATTATTTAGATGGTGGTGCAGATGACGATACAGTTGATTTTTCAGATTTAACTGATAATAATGATGCATTAGTATTAGACTTAGATACAAATGATACGACAGCTGATGGTTCAAGTGGTAAAGCAACATCAAATGGTACGGAAGATTTTATTGTAAATATAGAACATGTAGTTGGTACAGAGAAAGATGATGAAATAACAGGAGATCACAATCAAAATACGATTATTGGTGGTGATGGAAGTGATACATTAAGATTTGATTATGCGAATGTTGATGCAACAGTAGGAGTTACAGTTGATTTATCTGCAGCTGCAGCTTCAAGAGTTGTAAATGATAGATTTGGAAATACAGAGTATATTGATCAAATAGAAAATATAGTTGGAAGTGATTTATCAGATACAATTATTGGAGATAGCGAAGATAATAAACTTGAAGGTTTGGCTGGTATTGACTCATTATTTGGTAATAGTGGAAATGATACTTTAGTTGGTGGAGATGGTGCAGATAGCTTTAGAGGTGGATTAGGAGCAGATACAATTTATGGTGGAGCAGAAAATCCAGCTTTAAATGATGGCTTTAATGATGTTGTAGACTATTCTCAATCAACAAGTGGAGTTGAAGTAAACTTATCAACAACTGGTTCTTATACAATTAGTAATGAAGAAGTTAAAAACTTTGGAACACAAGCTGCAAATGGTGATGGAATAGGAAATGATAGACTTTATGATATTCAAAATATTATTGGTTCAGATAATGGGAATGATATTTTAATAGGAAATAGTGAAGTAAATACTATTTTTGCGGGTGGAAATTCTGATACTATTTTAGGTGCTGGTGGTGCTGATACTATTTATGGTCAAGGTGGAGATGACACTATCTTAGGTGGTCTTGATGGAGATACTATTTATGGTGGAGATAATTTAGCTGATGATGGTGATGCTGATTGGGCAGATTATAGTTATATCACTCTTGCAGATGGAACACAGCTTACAATTGATTTAAATGACACTGCAAAAGAAGTACAAGATTCTAGTGACTCAAATATTTTTGATAATTTAATTGATATTGAAAATGTTAAGGGTGGAGCAAATAACGATATCCTTATAGGTGAAAATAGTAGTTATACTCAAGTTAATACTTTAGATGGATATAAAGGTGATGATACTTTTTATGCTTCAAAAGGTGTTGATCATATTATAGGTGGAGAAGGTATTGATACTTTAGATTATAGTAATATTGATACTGACGGAAGTACTGGAAATACTGATGATGATGGAAATGCAGTTACGGTTGATTTAGGTACAGGAAGTGCAATAAATGATGGTTTTGAAAATGGTGGAACACCAGTAGTAGATATAATATCTGGAATTGAAGTTGTAATTGGTACTAGAGGAAATGATACTTTATATGGAGATGCATTTAGCAATACTTTAAATGGTTTAGATGGAAATGATATTATTGAAGGTAGAGAGGGTACAGATTCACTTTTAGGTGGAGCAGGAAATGATACTATTGATGGTGGAGATAATAATGATATTATCAATGGTCAAGCTGATAATGATACTCTAACTGGTGGTCTAGGAAATGACACTTTAGATGGTGGAGCAGGAAATGATTCCTTTATTTTTGATAAAGGAAATGACACTATAACAGGTGGAGCAGATTCTGATCATCTTTCTTATTCTGCATCAGCTGATTATGGAGTAACTGTAACTCTTGGTGATGGAACAGGAACTGTTGAAGCAGATGTTGATGGAACAGATATTTTATTAGATCATATTGAAACAATTACTGGTTCAAATTTAAAAGATATTATTACAGGATATAATGGAACTGATAATGGTGGAAACTATAATGATACATTCCTAAGTAGTGGTGGTAGAGATACTATCAATGCAGGTATTGGTAATGATGTAATTGAAGCAGGAACTGGAAATGACCTTATAAATGGACAAGCAGGAAATGATACTATTGATGGTAATGGTGGAACTGATACAGTTACATTTGAAGATGCAGGACAAGGTATTATAGTTCATTTAGATGCAGTTGATGATACAAGAACTGCTACTACAAATAGTGTAGAAGTTGTTGAAGATGGTTTTAGTGGACAAGATCAAGTTTCAAATGTTGAATATGTAATTGGTTCTAATTATGACGATACAATAGGTGGAAGTTCATCATATAATAGTATTTCTTCAGGTACAGGAGATGATACACTATTTATATCTTTAGGTGATGATGATTTAGATGGTGGTACAGGAACAGACTGGATTAGTAATCAGAAACTAGATTCTAGTATCTCTCTTACAAATCAATCAGGATACAACAGAGGTACAACTTTAACAAATATTGATAATATTTTAGATGTAAATGAAGCAGTAACAGGTACTGGTGCAACAAATGGTAGATATTTTTTAGCTAATAATAATGCAAATTCTATGATTTTATATGGTGGAGATGATAGAGCAGTAGGTTATAGTGGAGATGATATTTATGATTTAGGTGCAGGAAACGACATAGCTTATGCAGCAACAGGAAATGACACTATTTTAGGTGGAATAGGAACTGATACAGTAGATTATAGAAGTTGGGTAGGAACTAATCAAGCAATTGTTTTTGATGCAGAAAATACACTTTCAATTGATGTTGATTCTAATTTAGATGGAACAACTGATGTTACAGCTGACTTTTATATAGTTACAAATGATGGTAGAGGTGCAACAGATTATATAAATTCTGTAGAAAATTTTACTGGGGATAATTACAATGATACGATTAAATTTGATGATAATGCAAATGTTATAAATTCAGTTGAAGGTAATGATACCGTTTGGGGTAGAGGCGGTTCTGATACTATCTATGCTGGAACTGGAGCAGATATAGTTTATGGTGGAAATGCTGAAGATATAGATGGATCAGGAACAGTTGATGGTGAGAATAGTGCAGATACAATCTATGGTCAAAATGGAAATGATACATTATATGGTGAAGCCGGAGATGACTACATAGATGGTGGAGAGAACGACGATACTATTTATGGTGGAGATGGAGATGATAGATTAATCGGCGGAATTGATAATGATACCATTTATGATGGAGATGGAAATGATAGTATAAGTGCTGGTGCTGATGATGATATAGTTTATAATTCAGTAGGGGTTGATACTATTGATGGAGGTACTCATAGTATTGGTGATAGACTATTATTCCAAGGAACAGATGCAAATGCAAATGGTATTTGGGTTGACTTAACATCTACTTCTAACAATGCTAGAGATATGTATGATAATACAGAAACAATAACAAATATCGAACATGTTACTGGAACAGATAATAGTGATACAGTTGTAGGAAATGATGAAATAAATACTCTTTTAATGGGTGATGGAAATGATACAGTATATGCTTCACATGCAAATGATTATATAGATGGTGGAGATGGTGATGAAGATTTATTAGACTTTAGTACTATTACTACTCTAAATGGTGTTGATATAGATATAAACTCTTTAAATACTGCAGATTATCAAATTAATGGTCAAGCTTCAGCTTCAAATGATGTAATTTACAATATTGAAAATGTAAAAGGAAGTGCCCAAAATGATGTAATTCAAGGTAAAAATGATGCACTAAATGGAAATACTTTATGGGGTGGAGCGGGTGATGATACTTTATATGGTTACAAAGGTGAGGATAGTTTATTAGGTGAAGCTGATGATGATACATTAATTGGTGGAGATGATGATGATTATCTTGATGGTGGAGATGATAATGATACTTTAAATGGTGGACTAGGAGATGATAATTTAATTGGTGGCCTAGGAATAGATACAATTACTTTTGAAGACTCAATTGTTGGAGAAAAAGTAAATATTGCAACTATTGCACAAGGTGGAATATCAGCAAACACAGCTACTGGGGAAGGAAATGATACTTTAAGTAGTATAGAAAATGTAATAGGAAGTAATTTAAGTGACACTATTTATGGAAATAGTGGTGCTAATAGTATTAATGGTGGAATAGATAATGATACACTTTATGGTATGGATGGAGTTGATACTATAAATGGTGGAGCTGATAATGACTATATTGATGGTGGAGCTGGTGATGATTCATTATTTGGAGATAGTGGTGATGATACCTTTATCACAACAGCTGGTGATGATACAATTACTGGTGATACGGGAATAGATATTGTTGATTATAGTACTATTGCTGAAACTATTGATATTACTTTAGATGCAGCCGGAACTGATATTATAGCAGATGGTGATACTGATAGATTAATTACAGTTGAAGGAATAATTGCAACGGCACAAGCTGACACAATTATAGGTAATGACCAAAATAATGTATTTGAAGGTAGAGCTAGTAATGATACGTTAGTTGGAAATGCAGGAGATGATACTATCTTAGGTGGTGCAAATGATGATACTATCTCAGGTGGTAGTGGTGATGATACTCTTGATGGTGGTGTAGGGACAGATTGGTTAGATTATTCTACGAGTGATTCTGGTGCAGCAACTTCTATCAATGTAAACTTAAGAGCACAAACAGCAACAGGAGATGGTACTGATACTATTACAACTTTTGAGCATATTAGAATGGGTAATGGAACTAATATTATTGAAGGTGATGCAGAATTTAACTCTATTGTTGGTGGTACTGGAGATGATACCTTAAGTTATAGTGGTACAACTGATTCTGTAACTATTAATATTACAGGAAGCGGTAGTGGTAATGTTTCTGGTGATGGTAATGATGTATTTGAAAATATTGAAGATTTTATTGGTTCAAATCAAACTGATACATTAAATAATGACTCAATAGATGGAATAGAATTTGATGGTTTAGATGCAACTGATAAAGTTGATTATACAGGGTTAGGAACAGCTGCAACAGTTACTATTGATAATACAAATCCTATAACAGTTACAAGTGTAGGACAAACAGATACATTAACAAATGTTGAACATATTGTTACTGGAAGTGGTGATGATACATTCAACTATACAGGAACAACTAATGTAACTATTCTTGATGCAGGTGCAGGAACTGATAGTTTATCATTATCTGGTACAGTTGATTTATCAGGTATTACTTTATTAAACTTTGAAGATATCTCAGTAGCAGATGGAAATACTGCAACAATAAGTGCAATTAATTTAGATGATGAGACTTTAACAATAAACACAAATACAACAGGTATTCTTAATATTGTCGCAACATCTACACCTATTGATCATGATTTTGATGGAATTACAAAAAACGGTACAGGAACAGTTAATTTAATAGTAAATAATAGTGTTGATTTAACTGGACATGATATAAATGGAACAAACAATATAATTGATGAAATTCAAGTTACAAGTGGAACTGTAACTTTAACTGAAGCACAAGTAACAAGTGGAACAGTTGTTGTAAATGGAGCAGGAAGTGCTGTTGTAGAAGTAAGCTCTGATAGTTCAACTGATTTTAGTGCAGTATTAGCTTTAGATACAGCTTCTAATGAAACTATTCAATTTACTGCAAACTCTACATTTAGTGGAGATTTTGGTGATTCAAATATAACTGTAGATACAGGAGCAACACTAACAACTACATTTAATAAACTAAATGGGAAGACAGCAGTTTTAAGTGGTGATGGTAATGTTACTTTAAGTGATGCAAATGTTGATGCCTCAGATGTAGATGATGTAGCAGCTGCAATAAATGGAGCAGTAACAGCTACAATAACAACAGGAGCAGTAACAAGTACTTTAGCTGCAATTACAAATGTAAATACAAGTGATAATATAACATTTACAACAAATGATACAACAGGTGTTGATGCTTCTGATTTAGTTGCTCTTAATGCAAAAGTAGATGTATCAGATTATAGTTCAATAATTGGTTTAACAGAAGTATTTAGTACTGCAAATGTAGGAACAGTAGTTAGTAATGCTTTAGGATTGTTAGATGGCAATGAAACTGCTGAGATTACTGGAGGAGCTATAAGTGCAAGTGATGTAAATAGTATAGCAGGAGCAACTAGTGGAGCAGTAACAGCAACAATAACAACAGGAGCAGTAACAAGCACACTAGGAGCGATAGGGAATGTAGATGTAAATGATGTAATAACATTTACAACAAACGATACAAGCGTAGATGCGAGTGATTTAGTAGATTTAAATGCTTTAGTAGATAACTTCACAACAACATCAGTAGCAACAATAACAGAAGCATATAATACAGTAGGCTTAACAACAGAGATAAGTGATGCCTTAGCAATAGTAGCAAATGCAAATGTAACAATAACAGGCGGAAGTATCAGTGTAGCAAATACAAATACAATAGATGGTGCAACAACAGGAGTAGTAACAACAGATATAACTGAAACAGATGCAACAACATTAGCAACACTAACAGATGCAAATGGGAATAATGTATATACAGCAACAATAAATACAGCTTCAGTAGATGCCTCAGTGTTTAATGGAATATCAACAGTAATAGAT
Source organism: Arcobacter sp. LA11 (assembly GCF_001895145.1). Taxonomy (NCBI): domain Bacteria; kingdom Pseudomonadati; phylum Campylobacterota; class Epsilonproteobacteria; order Campylobacterales; family Arcobacteraceae; genus Arcobacter; species Arcobacter sp. LA11. The sequence goes on from NZ_BDIR01000016.1 coordinate 44,279, forward strand.
AACCTAACAGATGGAGGAGTTACAACATTAACAGAAGATGCAGCAGATTTCGCAGAAGTAAATACAGCCTTAACAGGTGGAGTGTTAGATGGGAATGAAGCAGTAACAATAACAGGAGCAATAAGCGCAACAAATGTAAATGGAATCCTAGGAAATACAAGTGGGATAGTGACAGCAACCGTGTCAAGTGATACAGCTTCAAATTTAAATACAAATCTAAGTAATGCAAGTGCTTCTGATTCATTAA